>JANOGL010000013.1:0-19194 GCA_031405985.1 Acidobacteriota bacterium
TTTGGCTCGACGGCGGCCGCAGGTTTTTCCTCAACAAGTCTCGTCTCAGCGGTCGGCTTTGACGCAGCGATACGTTCCATTTTCTCGACGGCTTTATCGAGAGCAGTTGTCGATCCGCTCAGTAAAACATTTTCGAAGATAATGGCGGGTGAATAATCGCGCCAGTCGCCTGAGATCGCTCGCTCGGTGGCTTTGCGGTAGTTTTCGGCTTTTGTGAACGTGCGGCCAATGATCGCGACGAGCGGTTTTTCGTTCGTTTTGATTGGAATGACGCGACACTCGAGACCCGCGTGACAGGTGAACGAAACGCGTGAGCCGACCTCAGCGACCTCTTCTAGCGCAGTTCCGCAGAACGCTGAGCAGTGGCCGGTGAATTTTCCCGACGGATTCAAACTGCGGCAGATCGAGTTGTTATTTGCCACGAAAATCTCGCTCGGCCCATCGACGACGGCGACGGCCAGCCCGCTTTCGCGCGCCAACTCACTCAACGCCTTTTCGTCAATAAAATCAGGGCTTTTGCTCATCGCGGTCACTTAAATATCGTTTCGGCTCAGTCGTTAAATTAGCGCCCGAGTTAATAAAATTACAATTCGTTCATCACGAAAAACAACCAATAAGCGTGAGTTTTCAATAAAAAGTCTTAAAGAATGTGGGGACTTTCAGGGCTGATTCGGGTGCAGGCGGCGAAGTCACACGTATGACAGCTCGCACACGCCGTGCGGCCCGAAAGTCCGCAACAAAAGGGAAACTCACGGGCCGAAACTCAATTGCCGCTAGGCGCCGCGGTCGAGTCCGAAAAACGAGTCACGACTCTGCACCGGCGGGCGCGGCAACGGCCCCAACGCTAAGATCACGGCAACTCGACCTCTCGTAATAATCACCCTTCACTCCTCATCATCGTGGATGTGGGACATGAGATGTAATGCCTGTCCGTAAGCTGTGAATATCCGTCCATCACGTGTTTACGAGCCCCCGTCACTTGTTTACGTGCTTCCGTCGCTTGTTTACGAGCTCCCGTCACTTGTTTACGAGCTCCCGTCACCTGTTTACGAGCTCCCGTCACTTGTTTACGTGCTCCCGTCACTTGTTTACGTGCTTCCGTCGCTTGTTTACCCGCGTCCCTCAGTTGTTAATACGCCTCCCTCGGGTTGCTATGAGCTTCTTTCACTCGTAAATGATCGATGATCAATGAACAATGTCCGTCCTTTACCTTGTTGCGTGCTTCCTTCACTGGTAAATGATCATTTATCAATGAACAATATCCGTCCTCAGCCGTGCCAGATGCAGCCTCCACCATCGCGGGTGCGCCGCTCACAAATTTTTTCCCAGCCTTTAAGAGTAAATTCCATTCCGGCAGTTTCAGGCACGAGTCCACGCCAAAAACACCAACTCGATCTCGGGTGGCGCATTGCCGCAAGGCACCCGATCGTTTCCGGCAACAAGCCCAGTCCCCTCTTTTGGTTTACTACCTCAGATTTGTTTTTTGAGCAACTGGTAAAGGTAACTGTAAAGGGCGCACAAAAAGAGATTCCGATGTTCTTAGAAAAGCCCGAGCTTGTTTTTGAAAAGATTTGGGCGACACCGGCCGATAGCGAAGAATGGCCGGTATTTCAATCATTAATCGCTTAATCCAATGAGTAGAAACTTTAAGTGTTCAGTGTGCCGATGATCGTTTTCCAGCTTTGCGATGTTACGTAACCATTATGCTGAACATCAAAAGCAAACTAAGCACTGCAATAATTGTGGAGCTAATTACGCGAAGAACTCCTACCACAAATGCTAGGTGTCAGAAAACCCTCAAAAATTTAGGCTCTAAATCCCCCGTTTTTAGCATACTTCGTGGCTTAAAAAACAAACTGTCAAAAAACTAATGTTTATTGACATTATCAGAATCTTTTTTAGTTCCTTTAACGATATAAACTCTACGCCACCGCCAAGACCGCCAACTCACCGCAACGGTTGTGGGCCTACCTCAAAACTGGCACGTCGTTTGTGCCAGAATCCCTGCCTCTGCCTAAATTCTCAACATTCTTTATATGCCCACTCTCAGTCATAAGTTTTATCCTCCCGTAAACTTATTGAACTTTAATTGTCGCGATTTTTGCCCGCATTGTGAAATTTTTTCAACCCATGTATAAGTCCGATTCAATTCTGCCGACGATTTCTTAATGTCTGACCTTCAAATTGCTTCTTCGTCGCGGAAAAGGCGGCTCTGAAGGAAGATTATTTACCGAATACAATCGATGTTGAAAATCGCTGTTGGAGGCCGATGTTCCAGAGTGATTCCAACATTGTCACGCAGAAATCTTAATGTGCTTATGGTGTCTTCCGGCTCAGTGTAATTCTCGCTAAAAAGCATATACTCGCCACGATTGGCGGCATCTTGATAGAAGTTCCTGACAAAAGCAAAAGGCTGATTCGATGAATACTGATAATAAACACTTTTGATTTCCGAGTTTACGTAAATGCCCTTTTTTATTTGACGGAACGCCGGAGGCTTAGGAAATTCCGTGCAAATCTGATCAATGTGCCTCAATTCCTCAGACGCCGCGATTTTTCTCGCCACCTCTTCTTCGGCGGGCTCTCCACACGAATCCAACAAGACTAAGATTAAGCAAGTTAAGAGAACGCGAACTATCACCATTTTTCTAATCTTGCCATCTATTCTAGCAAATCGAGCTCTGAGATTCATGCCACTACTTTGGTCACTTCCCACAGTTAAGTGTGTTTTGGTACGGTTTTCTTCTTGTCGTCAAGGTTTAGAGTTATCATTTCGTCCGAATCTACGAAAGAATACCCAACCCCGACGGCTGAATTATCAGAGCCTTCATGCTTCGCTACAAGTTTTTCAATTCCCCAAAACAACAATACTGTGGCCAAAGTCAAAGCTACGCGGCCAGTTGACAAATGATCCGGAAACAGCGCCAAGAATGGAGGCAATTCAACGCCAGAGCCAAACAAGGCCAGAAATGCCAAGACGATCGTCCAGAAAGGCCAATATTTCAGTCTGTAATAGATTATTAAGGTCATGAATAACATTGTAAGTGTCAAAACAGCCATGGAAATGCTCATTTTTGAAATCGCGAAAGAAAACTGATCCCATGATGGATATCCCAAGGTAATCATTACGCTTCCAAAAATAACGGCTATGCAAATAGCTTGCTTGAAAAAGTTTGTCATCCTAGTCCAACCGGCCTCGTCCAACCTTGGGAAGCCATTTCTTGCACCCCTGTCCACACTTATCGGGTATGTGATCCCTACACTCATTTTCGACAGCAACTGCACTATCGGTAATGGCCCATAAAGCCAATCCTATGGCCGCCGCGCCTCCCATCCACCAGAGAGCCGAGGTTACCATTGCAATTATCTGTGCCTTGGTCATCGCCGCTAGCTTAAAGAGAGTTCTAACCCCGATAAATGCAATGACAGCACTGATAGCACCGCTTAGGGTCAAGAGTTTATTGAATTTAGCTTCCCCCCTCTTTGCACACTCTTTTTCCCATTTTTTTAGACAATCTGGATTACAGTCGTCGTTTGTGGGTTTCGCCACATTTCTGCCGCCGCCGAAACCGCCGCCTCGACCGTCAGCACCTCCTCCTCCACCCTCGCCTCTAGCATTGTCCATTGGCGAACACGACCACGCATTTCCACTTTCTGAATAAATCAAAGAGCAAAATCCCCAGCTTATTATCAATCCGCTTGGGTCAATAAAGTTAGTCGGTTCGTTTTCTACATAAGAATAACGATTCCAACTCTGAGGATCGCCCACTACGCAACTGCCTTTATAAGGATCGGTGCTTGTCCATCTACCGGCGCGGTTTTCGTGTTTTCTAAACCATGTGTGATCTGTTCCTGTCGCGTCGTCGCGCGTCGTGAGGCCGTATTTCTGCCTAGGATTGTTAGCGTTTCCAAATCCTTGCGTGATTGTGCGCTGACCAACGCCGCCCGCTATTTCCTCACCGTAACCCGTAAAGTCCATTCGCCCCTGAACATAACCGGAATTACTTACAACCGCCCGTGTCGAGCCTTGCCAGTCGGATAGTAAATACTTCACTCCGCCGTCGTCCGTCGCTTGCAAACCACCGTAATCGGTGACTAATTTACCACCGATGTCATAGATCAAAAATCTCCAGACATCATTGACCTTTTCCGCAACCCGCATTCCCGCCGCGTCATAAATACTCAAAGCATCAGGCGTGCTCGCCTTGGTCGCTTTGACCATTCGTCCATTCGCGTCGTAGCCAAATCCCATCGTGCGGAATTTGTTGTCGGTCACAACTTGCCCCGCTTCATCGTAGGTCGTGCTTGATGTAAGTCTGTTCGTTGATTCGCTAATGTCCGCATCCTCGATCGGTGAATAAGCCAATGGATGTTCCTGTCCTGCGGTCGGATTGCTGGCAGCCTTGCGATACATATTGCCAAAGCGATCAAAGTCGAAAACCTGCTTATACGTCAGTGCGTTCGTGTCGCCGCGTCGCTCTTCTGACTGTTTCAAACGCCCGAGTGAATCGTAGCTAAACTTTTGCGTCCACTGTTTTGCCGTTCCGATATGGCTTTCTACTCTTGCTAACTGACCGTTGTTCTTTGTTGTATCAAGATTTCCCGAACCGTCGATCTGGCCATACCCGTAGTCGTATTTTTGCAAAACGGACGAGCCTTTTGACAAGGTTTGATTCGTCATTTGAAAGCGGTCATTGAGCGAAAAAGTCTGCGTCGTTCCATTGCCGAATGCCATCGAAGACAAACTGCCGCCCATGCCTTGATACTGCAGATTGTTCATATACGTGCGCGAGGCGTCGGCGAGGGATGATAAGCGTCCGTGAGCGTCGTAGGAGTTTGTGACAATGCGGCCACTCGGATATTTTTCGCTCGTAAGCTGTCCGGCGAGATTGTATTCGTATTCGAGATCGTATTGCTGCGTGCCGATCCACTGGCGATGCTTTCTAACACCGCCCATAAGATCGTAATCGAACTCAGTTTTTGTCAAAGGCGTGTCGCCAACTGCCGCCGTTTCAACCTTTGTCAAAGCACCGTTGTTAAAAAATCCGCTTCGAGCCTGATCGTATGTGTAAGTTACTGCCGGTGTCTGATAACCAACTTCGCCCGAATACGTTACGCCTGAAACGCGATTCAAACCGTCATAACCAAACTGCGTTCTAACTCCGCGAGCATCGTAACCGTCGGTTAGTTGGCCTTCGTTGTTGTATTTGAGAACCTTTGTGAATTTATTTACCGGATCGATCGCTCCTTTGACGCCGTTTATGTCGAGCGTTGCGTCGCCCTCAACCTGCTTCTCGGCAATGAGCCTCGACAACGCATCGTATTTGAATCTGCGCTCCTGGGTTGTTGTGCCGTCGGATTGAGTGACTTTGGAAAGGTTATCGTTGCCGTCGTATTCGTAAGTTGTCGGCTGAGCGGGCTGACCATTCACATCTAGATTGCCGTTTGCATCTGGTTCATCGACACGAATTGTCCTGCCAAGTGCATCTGCCAACTGCCTACGTTGTTTTCCAGCCTGATCGGTTGCGGTTGCGGTAAGGCCGTTGTATGTGGCCGAAACGGTTGTCAGATCGGGAAGCGTCGTCAGCAAAGTCCTTCCAAGACCGTCACGCTGAGTGATCTCGCTAAACTTTATGTTTGTCGGACGCGTGTCGGTGAGATTCGCAACCGTGTATGGATTAAAAGATTTTACAGGCTCTCCCATACTGTCGAACTCGACATCGGATGACACAAACCCGTCCGTCGTCTGCCCGCGTGTTCTAAACTGCTGTCCAGCACCGTTGGCAAAGCTCCAACTTGAGACACTGCGCGTTGCGTCGAGACTGGCGGTTGATTTTACGTGATAAGGGAACACAGCGTCGTTGTATTCGGTCGTTGTCCACGCGCCGTTCGGGCTGTCGGTTCGCGTGACGCGAAGATTTGAGGTGTTATAAGTCACGGTGGAGACTTGGCCGTTCTCGTCGGTCGCGGTTTTTACGAGACCTGTATTGCGGTCATAAGTCACGCTTGTCTGCAACTGCCCAGTATCACCACGCTTTTCTGTCACAGGATAAGCATACTCGTTCTCTTTGACGTAAATCCATTCTTTTTCCTTGCAGCAGCTTGCGCCTGACTCGACCGTGTTTCCGGCGATGTCGTATTTCATCGTTGTCACCACAGCATTCGAGTCAGTTTCAAGCGTCGCGTCCGCAAATGCCGTGATCTTTGTAACGTTGCCGCGATAGTCGGTTGTTGAGTCGTAACCTGCTCCGTTCCAATTAAAACGACCGTCATGGGATTGCGTGTCGATGTCGTTTCGCGGCAGAAGATTGGTAGATGCGGCTCCGCCGTTGTTGTCGTATTCGAATGCGGTCTTTGAAACTGCCGTGCCGCTTACGGTTGTCTTTACGAGTGTCGGCAAACTGAGATGTCGATTATTTATCCAACCTGCGCCGGTTTGATAGGTTGTTTCCGTTTTTCTTAGTTCCGTTCCGAGAGAATTTGGCGCGGCAAAATCGTGTTCTTTGACAAGCGTTTGATTATTGTAGCTGTCGTATTCAAAAGTGGTCGCCCGCGTTTGATCGGCATCGTTTGTTTGTTCGGCCTTTAGAAGTCGCGGGTTTTGTCTGCCGCCCACACCGGTTTGGTTTCCCCAAAAGAGTTTAGAGTGCGCCCACGTTTTGTAGGTTTGCGTTTGGGCGTTGATGAGCGTTTTGGTAAACGTGTCGGTCACTAATCCGTCATCCCAACCGCTGGGCGAGATCATCGCCCAAGTCTCGGTTATCGTCCCATCTGGCGAAGTGATCTTTGATTTTGTTCGACTGGCAGTCGTATCTTTTTCGACTAGGTAATTCGTGACCGGTGCTTGTGCCGTGGTTCTGCCGAGCCAGTCATCTGTTCTGGTTGTGAATCTCGGAACGTCCGTCAGCGGAGTGCCAAGAGTCAATGGATAGTTGTATTGAGTTGTCGCCGCTGCTTGGCCTTCGCTCGTAACGGTTCCGGTTTGGGTAAGACTCGTCGGATCGCTGACCTGCATTCCACGCAGATCGGTGATTTTGTAGATCATTCCCCAAGCGGATGAATAATCGTATTTGTAACCTGTGTTTGTTCCGGGGAAATACACATACTTCAATACATCGGCGCTCGCGGGCATAAAGTGGTTGATACCTTCGAATCTTTGCGTCGTCGTGTCGAAATTTATCGTCTCGTAGTAAAAGCGAATAGTTTGTCTTTCACTTCCACCATTGAAGCCAGGGACCGTAACGGCGACGAGTTTATTTCCGGCGTCGTAGTAGAAATTGATATTGCGGTTCAAGGTGTCGCGAATGTAAGAGATTCTTCCGTTCGCGTCGTTCGGGCGATAGACGATGTGAATCGCATTTCCGTTTCGGTCGACGATCTTGGTCGGGTAAAAGATGCTGGAGAGTTGGCTGTTCAGTACTGAATACACCGCCGATGAGCCATCTGAATACTTGACTGAAATGGCATTGTCAATATCCGTGCCATTGGCGGAAGTAACATAAATGCGGACAAATGTTCCGTCGGTTGATTCGTATGTTCTGGCGTAGTTGTTGCCAGACACGAAAACAAGTTGGTGGCGTGTGCCATCGGGCGATGTCAGCGATGCATTGGAATAGTTTTGGTATTTTAGACTTCCGAGAGTCATCTTAAAGCCCGGAGCCAGCCAATCGTTATCTAGGTTATATCGATAGCGAGTGAGGGAACCAATAGGACTTTGCCAAAAATTCCATACGCGGCTGTTGTAGGACAAACTTATGCCGCCGTCGATTCCACGACCCGGCAGCGACGCAATGGGAACTTCGAAATTGAAATTGGCGCTTCCAACGCGTTCTCGAATACTTCGGAATGCAGCAGGCGCGTTTGGAGCTTGGGCATCGACCTGTCCCGTTGGGCTGCCAAGATTGTTCTCCGCCAAAAACGAGGATCGAAACTCATCGTCGTCGAGCGGCGGCGTGGCAAACATGGTCGGGGGTTGAGATATTGCTGATTCAGTTAAGACTCGATCACTGCTGTGTTCGGTCGATTCGATCGAGGGTTTTTCTTTGACCTCGACTGCATTTGCCTTCTTGTCATCGGTCGCGACTTTTTTAGTCCTGTCTTCATTGTTAGAGTTTGATGAAGTCCAGTTCGCGCTTCTCCACGGCGTAAGTACGGATTCCAGTTCGACGCTGAAATGTCGATAGGCCGATGTTAAGACGGACACGTCTTCATTTACAGGTTCGTAATTGGACGATTCGTCATTTATGATCGGCATCGACGAACTAACCGGCGCGGTGACCGAAAGACTGAGCAAGGCGCAGATCAGCAGACATGTCGTCCATTGTCTGGCGTCGATACCTAAAGTCAACACGTTCATCACTCGTCGCAATAATTTATTAATTGGGTAGGGTCGCATAATGTCTCCGCAATTTATTCAGTCTGTCTAATACTAAAGGTCTAGTCTCCACGCGGCCGGAACAGGTATATCGCCGTCTATGCCCCATTGCGTATATCGCATTTGGGCGTTGCTCGATCGCAGAATGTACCAAACGCCTGTCGATGGACGCCAAACGGCTATATCGGTTTTTGCGTCGGTGTCTAGCGAATCGGTGTATCTTGCGGGAACAGGAATGTCGGTGCTCGTACCCAACTGTGTGGTCGAAACGCCGCCGTCACTGCTGCGATAAACCAACCAATAACCGTTGCTCGGCCGCCAAACCGCGTAATCGGCTTTGCCGTCGCCGTCGTAGTCACCGATGACGGGTTTATCTCCGGTTTGTCCGATAGAGTAGGAGATCGTTTGCCCGTTGCTTGACTTGAGAACCCAAAATGTCGCGGTGCTGTCGCGCCATACAGCCGCGTCGGAACGCCCGTCGCCGTCATAATCGCCCGGTGCCGGAATGTCATTGGCTATCCCAAACACTCCGCTGGTGTATCCGCCATCCGAACTTTTGTGAACGTACCAAGTCAGATTCGACTGGCGCCAGATCGCCACATCCGAACGTCCGTCACCGTCGTAATCTGCGGGAACAGGTTTGTCGCCGGTCGTGCCATACGTATCGTATTGAACGGCTCCATTGGAACTGTTCACGATATACCAAACACCTGTTGACGGACGAAACACACAAAAGTCAGTCTTTCCGTCGCCGTCGTAATCACCCGGAGCCGGAGTGTCGGACGAAATTCCCCACTCGTAAGAAGTCCACTCACCTTGTGAGTTGATAATGTAAAACATGCCGCTCGACGGTCGCCAAACCGCAACATCATTAGGCGGAACGCGAAACGGCTCGACGGTCGAGATGAGTGCGCTTCCTGCATGAACGTATTCACGCGCAGGAGCGTTTGCGGGCATCGGTGGCGGCGTGCTTGGTGGTGCAGTCGATGTCGAGACGATAGTTGAGTTACGTCTGTTCGCAATCGCCGCCCAACCTAACGTCACCACCGCTAAAATTGCGACAACGATCAAAGCACGGTTGGCTTTTGCGGACGCAAAAATACTTACACGCTCAGATTGCTCGCCAATCCGACGCTTACGTGTGTTTCTGGACATATGACCTCCCGTTGTCCTACCAGATGGAGCTATCTTGTTGTTGGCTGGGATTAGGGCGGGGAAATTCTTGGAAGAAATTCGGCGCGGAAATCTAAGCCGTTTATTTACCGTTAACCAATTTATTCGTTAATCAGACCGGCCAACAAACTTCCTACTACGCATGACGCAGTCTAAATTCTATTTAGGAAACATTGCACTCCTCTCTCTGAAAAAAGTCAAGTGCGTAAGGCAAGCTACGGATATTTTCTTTGCCGCGTCAGAAAACTGTAGTTTTTTGACGCTGCTGGATCTGACTCACGGGCGGTCATGCGGGTCTAAGAAGTTATAGCTGCATGCCGACAACGGATGTCGATTCGATCGTCGGACGTTCAGGGCTGATGCGAGTGCAGGCGGCGAAGTGGAGCGGTTTGATCTCGACGAGCTTAGGGGTGGTCGTCGAGCACTCTTGGATCGCATAAGGACAACGCGTACGAAATCGGCAACCTGACGGCGGATCGTGTGGCGACGGTACATCGCCTTTTAAAATTATTCGCTCACGTTTTGTTTCACGATTCGGAATCGCGGACAACAAAGCCTGTGTATATGGCATAAGAGGCCCGCGATAGAGTTCGTCCGACTCGGCGATCTCGACAATGCGTCCGAGATACATAACTGCGATGCGATCCGACAAATGATTTACGGCGCGAAGATCGTGCGAGATGAACAGTATCGTCAATTGACGCGTCGCCTTTAACTCACTAATTAGATTCATGATCTGCGCCTGGATCGAAACATCGAGGGCCGAGAGGGGTTCGTCGGCGACGATAAAATCGGGATTTGTCGCGAGCGCGCGGGCGACGCCGACGCGTTGACGCTGGCCGCCGGACATTTCGCGTGGAAAGCGGGTTTTTAGTTCGCCGCTCAGACCGACAGTGCCCATCAGGTCGGTGATCTGTTCGTCGCCGGCGCCCAACTTAAACGCCCTTAACGGCTCGGCGATGATCTGGCCAACCGTCATTCGAGGATCGAGACTTGAATACGGATCCTGAAAGATCATCTGTGCGTTTTTGCGATGCTCACGCATCGAGACCCGCGCAAGTTTTGTCAGATCAATATCGTTATACATTACTGACCCGCCGGACGATTCGATAAGTCTTAGAATTGCTTTGCCGAGCGTCGATTTGCCGCAGCCTGATTCGCCGACGAGGCCTAACGTCTCGCCTTTCTTGATATCGAGCGACACGCCGTCAACGGCATTAAAACTTTTAGATGTGCGAAATAAGCCGCCGCCCGTGCGATAAGACACGGTGAGATCGCGTATTGAGATCAAGTTGTTATTCTCGCGACTCATTTGGCGGATCTAATTTTGATCGGCATTTTTTGGCGGCTGCCAGTTGTTGTTAATGCCGATGTGTTTTATCGACGGAGCGTCGAGAGCATTCGTGTCAAAGCCGTAAACGTATGGTTTTATAAGTGCATATGACTCTGGAAAATAAAGCGGTATGGCGAGCAGATCGAACAACGCGTCTTCGCGAGTCATAAGTTCAGGCAGCGCGATCTCATCTTTTTTTATCACTGCTTCGTTGCCTGCATCGGTCTGGTTGGTAGCTTGTAGACTGTCCTGTTCAGGCGTTTTATTGGCCGCAGGGTTTTTAGAATCTGTCGGCGAAGCCTGCTGTTTTTTTTCGAGCGAGCGAAAGATCGCGGTCAGGCTAGCCACTTCGTCAGTCGTCGGCAAAACGACGCCGCGTCGAATCAGGTCGAAGTTACCTGAGTTGCGAACAGTCTCGATTTCGCTCGTCTCAACTGTCACGATCTTTGTTGAGAGATTCAAATGCTGCTTCCACATTTTGGCGACCGCGTTTGCGACGCGCTGTTGGGTGTTATTGCGGTTGATGACCAATTGTACCTGCGGGAAGCCGAGGCCGTTCGGATAGCCAGCCTTTTCGAGAAGGCCGCTAGCTTTTTTTGCATCGAACGAAACTGTCATTGTACTCTTTTCACCATGCGGTAAAAAGTCTGTCGCCGGTTGTGCCGTACCGTCGAGTTCGGTTTCGATGAGGCGTTCGCGGTCGATCGCGATCGCGAGAGCTTCGCGCACACGACGGTCGCTGAACGGCGGATTGTCAGTATTGAACTCGTAAAAATTCAACGCGCTGTGCTTTGTGCGACGAAAATCGTCATAAGGTTCGAGCAGTTTCAGCGCAAGTGGTTTGAAATGAGCGTTTGTCACTGCGTCGATCTCACCTTTTTTATAAGCGTCGAGTGCGGCCTCGGCCGTCTCCATGGGCACAAATCTGATGCGTTCGAGCTTAACTGCCGCTTTGTTCCAATAGGTGTTCGATCTTTCGATAACAACGCCGCTTGAGTTCGACTCGATCACCGTAAACGCTCCGTTAGTTACTATATTTTTATCTGTCGGAGCCTTTCCAAATTCGGCGCCATCCCCGTAAACAGGCCTAAATAGGGGGTTCGCAACGAGTTTTGGAAGATCTTTATCGGGCAAGGTGAGCGTCACGGTTAGCGTGACGTCGTTGACGGCGTCGACACCGAACTTCGACGAATCCTTTTTCGGTTTGTCAGCGAGTTCGGTGTCGGATTTAGGCAGATCAGGCTGCGCGACAGTCGGATTGAACGAATCGCTCGGCGTCGCCGGCAAATTGCTTTCTGCCGACTGAGCGAAGTCGGTCGACTCGGCGGGTGTGGGCGAATCGTGCAGAGGGAAACCAACGATGTTGTGCAGCAGTTCGTAATGCGCTGTTTTTTCGCCAAGTGATTGCAAGCGTTTCCACGAAGCGACAAAATCATGAGCGGTCACGCGCTTGCCGTTCGACCAGCGAGCATCCTTACGTAAACTAAATGTCCAAACGCGATTATCATCGGATACCGACCATTTTTCTGCGACAGCCGGAACTGGCTCGAGCGAACGCGCATCGAGTTCGGTGAGGCCCTCGAAGATTGCGCGGACGATGTCGGCTTCTGGTGCTGCAGATGCGCGGGCGGGATCGAAACTTTTCGGCCGGTTGCCATTGCTCCAACGAAATTCTTGCGCGTCGGGCGGAGCGGTCGCCGCAAAAAATGGTTGGGTGACCGGCTTTTGAATTTGCGTGCACGAAAGAAACGAAAGCGCGGCGAGAGCGATCAACGAGTGCGTACAAAATAATGATGTAAATCTTTTGGCAATCATTTTATGCAGCTATTTTTTGCAGTTTCGTGACGATCTCAGTTGTTTGCCGTCGCGTGTCTTCAAATCCGTTGGAAGTATCGATCAGATAATCTGCGAACTTCTTTTTGTCTTCCTGCGACATCTGCGCGGCAATACGCTTTGCGGCTTCCTCGCGTGACAGATCGTCGCGGCTCATCAGGCGGCTTAATTGTATATCAGCGGCGCACCACACAACAATAATTTTATCAAAACGCTTGTAACCGCCAGACTCTATGATCAATGCGGCGTCAACGATCGCGATCGCGCCCGCGTCGTCTTTCTCAAGTTTGCTGAGCCACTCGTTTTGAGCTTCGATAACACGCGGATGGACAATCGAATTAAGCAGCGAACGCTTTTCATCATCGGCAAAAACGATCGCGGCCATCTTTTTGCGATCAAGGTCGCCGTTATTTAATAAAACACTTGCGCCAAAATGTTTGATGACCTCGGCAAGCCCATCGGTGTCTTTTGCAACTGCCTCGCGCGCGAGTTTGTCGGCGTCGAGCACGTGACATCCTAGCTCGCGGATCGTCTCGCAAACAAAAGTTTTGCCGACGGCAATCGAACCTGTAAGACCAACTTTCAGCATCAAGCTGCGCGATTATGACGTTTTGCGAGTTTGCCAACATTAAATTCCGCAATCTCGTTGAGAGTCAGGCCGAGCTCGTCGGCGCATGCCGATATGTACCACAGCACGTCACCGAGCTCGTCCTTTAGCTTGCCGCGGATCTCGTCGGTGATCACACCGTCGTTATCGCGTTGAATTTTTTTTACGATGTTTGCGACCTCGCCGGCCTCGCCGGCAAGGCCGAGCGTCGGGTAGTCGAGATTCGACATCCGTCGCGGATAGAGAGCCGTTTGGCTAGCCTCAGATTGATATTCTTCAAAGTTCATAAAATAAATATCGCCACAGAGTTCACAGAGAGCACAGAGAGACTTAAAAATTGTTTGCTCAGTGATCTCTGTGTGCTCTGTGGCTAAACTCTCCTTCTTATTTTTGCTGCGGTAACAGTGTTCTTCATCAACATTGCAACGGTCAAAAGGCCAACACCGCCGGGCACGGGCGTGAAATTTGCGGCATGCCGCATCGCATCTTTCGGATGAACATCGCCGATGAGCGAGAAGCCGCGTTCGCTGATCGCTCTAATTCGCCGTTCGAGTTCTTCGCCTTCAAAATACTCAGGCGCGAGCTTAGCGTCTGTTAGCTTGTTAATGCCGACGTCTATTACGGTCGCACCTTCGCCAATATGTTCGGCGCCAACAAATCCGGGCCGGCCGATCGCGGCGACCAGTATATCGGCTTGCCGCGTATACGAGCCAAGATCACGTGTTCGCGAATGACAAACGGTGACGGTCGCGCTTTCGTTTAGCAGCATCGCGGCCATCGGTTTGCCGACGATATTGCTGCGGCCTACGATGACGGCGTGCTTGCCGGTAATTTCAATACCAGATCTTTTCAAAATCTCAATCACGCCCGCCGGTGTGCACGGCGCGAGAGATGGATAACCCTGTGACAACCGCCCAGCGTTTATCGGATGAAAGCCGTCGACATCCTTTTCCGGATCGATTCTTTCAATGATCTCGCGTTCGTTGATGTGAGCAGGCAGCGGCAACTGAACGAGTATACCGTCAACGTCGCCGCGATCGTTAAGTTCGGTAACGGCGCTCAACACCTCTTCTTGAGAGACGGCGGCAGCGAAATGGATGTGCTCTGACTTGACGCCGAGCTCCTCAGCGGTGCGGACTTTGCTGCCAACATAAACAGCGGACGCTGCGTCCTCGCCGACACGAAGAAGCGCGAGACACGGCGTAATGTCATTGACCTCGCGCAATTCTGCGACCTCGTTGGCGACTTCGCTTTTTATTAAATTGGAAATTTCTTTTCCGCTTAAAATTCGTGCCGGCATAGGTTAAAAAAACGATCTTATCGTAAAGCCACAAACTTTGCTAAAATCCGGCTGATGAATCGTTTAGCGGCTTTGATCGCGGTGGTGGTGTTGTTTGTCTCGAGCGTCGCGATGTTTGAGCAAAAAGCCGCAACTTCGTCGATCAAAGATCTTGTCGCAAAACACGATCATACCGCTCTCATCGAGAGATTATCTGCACTAAAGGTGTCCGATCCAAAACAGTTTGCTCAGCATGATTACGATTACCTGCTTGCACGCACCGCTGAGGTTGAAGGACTGACGGCAACGGCGATGGCAAATTTCCACTCGGTTGCACAACGCAACTCGGTTTTGCGTGACTACGCTACGGCGCATCTCGCGCGCATCACACGCGCATCCGGTAATTTGTTGCTCGAACGCATTTATTTGAACGAATTGAAAATGTTTACGAGCGAAGAAGATTTTAGAGTGGCCGCCGAACACCGACTTGCACGCAACGCTTTTGAATCGGCAAACTACAAAGAGACGATTTGGCTACTCACAAGCGGCCCCAACAACACACGCAAGCCGGCAAATACAAATGACCGTGAAAAGCGAGCGCTGCTCGGCGAAGCGTATCGAATGACAGGTGATGTCGGACGAGCAAAAAGGACCTTCGACGAGATTTTGAGTAGCACGCCGAAAGCCGATCAACCCGATGACGCCGCATTGACTGCTGTGAAAGGGCTCGACGCGATAAACGGTAACGACGCGTCGCTCGGCGAAGCTGAGCACTGGCGGCGGGCACAACTTTATCAATTTAATCGATACTTTGACGAAGCCAAATTTCACTTTGAGGCTGTATTTGCTGCGAATCGTGAAGGTGCAGACGCCGCTGAATCTTTGTTTCAGATCGGACGCGGTTTTGCACAAAAGGAGAATTTTGTCGAGGCGCTGGCATGGTACGAGCGTGTAATCGAACAGTTTCCGACGAGCTCGATTTCAAAAGATGCATTGCTGCAGGCGGCAGCGGCGTATTCGCGTGTCGGCAAAACAAAAGAAGCGATAACTCGGTATAACAACTTTATCGACAAATACCCACGGGACGAAAAACTCGACCGGGCATATCTCAACATCGTCGATGTTCTACGCGATCAGGGCTCCGACGCCGACGCCTTAAAATGGTGCGCAAAAACTGCAGAAATGTTTAAGGGCAAAGTTCCCGAAGCACTCGCCGTGTTTGCCGAAGCGAGAATTTACTTGTCGAATGAGGACTGGCAAAAAGCGCTTGCCGCTCTTGATCGTCTCAAAACACTTGCCGATCTTGGCGGACCGAGTGTTCCGGGCGGAACCACAAAAAGTGAGGTCGCGTTTTTGCGTGGTTTTGTGATCGAGAGGTTGCGAAAATTCGATGAAGCGGTCGAAGCCTACTTGTCGATTCCCGATGGCCGCAGCGAATACTACGGCTGGCGAGCGAGCCAAAGGTTAATACAGCTTGCGAAAGATGACGCGGCTAAACCATTTATTGAGAATAAATTAGCCACACTAGTGAATGGCCTTCAAGCAAAGGACGCCGAGACCCGACGAGTCAGCGCTCAGAGTATTTTACGGCTGACTGACAATCAGGAAATCCGCGAGCGAGCGATTAACGCTCTCCGACCGGAGCTACGCAAGCTGCCGAATTACAAACTTCCGATGATGGAGGTCGCGTCGCCGATCGCAAGATCTGACGCTGCAAGACGTTTAGCCGAGCTCGGTCTCAGAGACGAAGCATTTCCCGAGAGAACCACATCTGATCTGTCACGGATCGAAGCACAGTGGAAAAATATTCCGGGTGATGTTCCGATCGACTTGATACCTCGCGAACAACTCGAGCTGCTCTACCCGGTGTCGTTCACGGACGAATTGCTGCGACATTCTGCGACTCGCGGTGTCGATCCGCGATTCGTCCTCGCGATTATAAGGCAGGAATCGAGATTTCAACACGGCGCAAGATCGGCGTCGGCGGCTCGCGGGTTGATGCAGTTTATTCACACAACGACGGAGCGCGTTTCGAACGAATTAGGTCGTGTGGTTATTACCGATGACGAAATGTACGATCCTGAAACGTCGATACTTTTCGGCTCATACTATTTAGAAAGTCTTTTTGCGACGTTTCCCGAAAAACACGAAGCGGTCGCGGCAGCCTACAACGGTGGCGAGACGAATGTTAAGCGCTGGCTCGCGCGCGCAAATTCCAGCGAGCCGGAACGCTACATGCCGGAGGTCGTTTTTGGTCAGTCAAAGGATTACGCCGCGAAGGTGATGGCAAATTACCGGATGTATCAATACCTATACGACGAGCGGCTTGCGCTCAAACCGAGTCCTCGTTCAGAATAATCGTATGCGCATTATTTTTTTATTTTTGCTCGCTGGTTTACTTCTTGCTGCGTGTCAGAACAATTCAAATAACAACGGCACGTCCGCCTCTGCAAAACGATATCCGCTGAAAGGCAAAGTTGTCTCGGTCGATAGGGTCGCAAAAAAAGCGAAGATCGATCACGAAGCCGTGGAAGATTACATGCCGGCGATGACGATGGACTTCTCCATCCGCGCGGATTGGGTTTGGGACGAGTTGACGCCGGGCAGCGAGATACGCGCCGAACTGGTCGTCGATAACACGGCCGATGAACCGTATTGGCTCGAAAACATCGGCATTGTAGCGGTCTTGAAGCCGGGCCAAGAGCCGCCGCCGACTGATGACAAATTTGCTCAGATCGGCAAAGAGACGCCGGATTTTACGCTCACAAATCAGGACGGTAAAAAAATTTCGCTTGCAAGTTTTCGCGGAAAGGCGCTCGCGATCACGTTCATCTACGCGCGCTGCCCCTTGGCGGATTACTGCATACGCATGTCGACGAATTTCAGCGATCTCGCGCTTCAGCTAAACAACAACGCAGAACTGCGTGACAAAATAAGGCTGCTGTCGATATCGTTCGACCCTGAAAACGACACGCCGGCGAAATTGAAATCATACGGTCTTGGATACATGGGGAAAGGCGCGACTGATCTCGGTGTGTGGCAACTTGCGGTCAGCGACGACAAGACGGTGCGTGAGATCGCCGATTTCTACGGCCTGCGATACGAGGTCGATCAAAATGACAAAACTCAGATCAATCACAGCCTTAGAACTGCGGTGATCGCACCTGACGGAAAGGTCGCAAAAATTTTTGCCGGCAATGAATGGACCCCTGTGATGTTGCAACGAGAGCTGGAATTGACATTTACTCAGTCTCAAAATTAGCCGCTTTCATTGCAAATCGTAACCAAATTGCTAAGCTGATCGTGTCACTCAAACCACATTCAATAGGAGAATCGTATGCGTAAAGTCCTCGTTGGTCTATCAGTTCTTTTACTAGTTTTTGCAGTTTGTGCGTCGGCGCAGAAACGCGGCATTACTGAAAAAGACCTGTTCGATTTTGTGTGGGTTGGCGACCCGCAGGTTTCGCCTGACGGCGCGACGGTTGCTTTTGTTCGTGTGACTGTAAATGCAGCGAAGACGAATTACGACACTTCGATCTGGACGGTCGCGACGACCGGCAGCGAAGAGCCGCGACGCTTGACGAGCGGAACTCGCGACACGAGTCCGCGTTGGTCGCCGGACGGGAAGTATCTTGTGTTTGTCCGAAGCGGCGAGACGCCCGGGCCGCAAGCCTCGCCACAGCTTTATATGCTGGCAATGTCGGGCGGCGATTCGTGGGCTTTAACAAATCTGCCACGCGGAGCGGGCGCTCCCGGTTGGTCACCGGATGGCAAGTGGATCGTTTTTGGCAGCGGCTCGAATCCTGACGACTTAGCAAAGCAAGGCAAGCCACCAACGCCAGAGACACGCGAGTCTGACGTACGCGTCATCACACGTGCAGTCTATCGTTCGGATGGGGGCGGTTATATTGATTCGACGCGGCCAGGGCATATTTGGGTGATTGCGGCGCCGAAAAGCTCGGACGACAAGCAGCAGCCAAAGCAATTGACGAGCGGAGCATTTAATGAGGGCGGCGCGGTTTGGGCTCACGACAGCTCGCGGATTTTTTACGTGACAAACCGCTCACCAGAGCCGTATTACGACGAAATTCCACAGACGGAAATTTACACGGTTTCGCCGACAGGCGGCGCGAGCCAGCTTTTGACAAAGGTGCCGATGGGCCTCGGTGCGATGAGCCTTAGTCCCGACGGCAAGCGGTTTGCGTTCGCGGCATCCGCGTCGCAACAACCTGTGCAGTCATACACGCAGCCCGACCTGTGGGTTATGGACGCCGCGCCGGATGCCGCACCGAGAAATCTGACGGCGAATTTCGACTTCGACATCGCCGGTGGTTTGACTGGGGATCAGGCACCGCCGCGTGCGGGCGGACAAAACGCGCCGATGTGGACGGCTGACGGCAAAGGAGTCATCGAGCGCTACGCGAAAGAGGGACGAACAAATCTTGCGAAGTTCGACGCAGAGTCCGGCAAGATGACCGACGTCACGCGCGGCGATCAGGGCGTCTTGAGTTATCGAACGACGGCTGACAAAACAAAGCTCGTTTACACACTGACAACGCCGACGCGAATCGGTGACCTGTACATTGCGGATCGCA
>JANOGL010000019.1:0-5218 GCA_031405985.1 Acidobacteriota bacterium
AAAAATTATTCCGAGCGGCTCGCACGAAGATTGTTTAATGACGCGACGCTGGTCGAGGCGCTGCTTGATGCCTTCGCAGGCAAAGACAGCATACTGTCGAAGAACAGCGTAAAGCTCAGAAAGATCTTTGGCGAGCAGGAACTGATGGCCGCGGTCGAAGGCAAACTTGCAAAGGCCGGTTACAACACCGAACTCACATCGGACGAAGAGCACGGCCTGTGGGAGGTCGACATTAGTTACGAAAACGGCCAAAGTCTCAAGATCGACTGGAATCTTGCGAGCTATGTCGAGTTTCAAAAGGCGGTCGAGCTGAGGAAATCGCTCGAGATCGATTTCCCCGCACCATTCGTCGTCGGCGAGAACGGCAAGAGCGAAACCGTCGATTCACGCGAAGAGCTGCTAGAAAAAGTGATGAGCCTCGCTAAAAAAGACCTCACCATCCAACGCTATAAAGGTCTCGGCGAGATGAACCCCGAACAACTTTGGGAAACCACAATGGACCCCGAAAAACGCACGATGCTGCAGGTGCGCATTGAGGACGCCATCGAAACCGACGGCCTCTTCACCGTGTTAATGGGCGACCAAGTCGAGCCGCGACGAAAATTCATCGAGGACAACGCACTTGATGTAAAGAATCTGGACGTTTAGCGGCCCTTACCGGGACGGCCTGTCCGACGTAGAATAAATAGTTTCTAGCGAGTTGGAATCGCCCTCCCGGGAGTTTCCCGAGAGGGCGAGAAGTCCGCAAAAAAGACCGACGCCCTATTCAGGGTCGTTCGGGTTGTTAAACAACACGCCCAGCTTGATGCTTCCCTGTCCATATTGTGGAAACTGCGGATGATTTCGATCGCCCGGGTCGAGATTGGATGCGGTATCGTCGGGCGGAAACAAGATCAGCGAATTTAGGAAATCGAGAACCTCCTGCTGCCTGTTCCGGTTTGTCGATGCAAACGCATTTCTCGACCATTCGGCTTCGCCGCCATGACGAAGGATCACGTCCAGCAGGTGAACGCTTCGCCCGTCGTGCCCATAAGGGCCGGTGGACCCGACGCCCCAAAGCGGCGTTGTCAGAAACATGCGCTGATAAGTTCCGTCGTAATTCCGCTCATGGAAATTCGGTCCGAGATCATGCCGTTTGAAGTCGGTGAAAATGTTTTCAACCCTGAACGATCCGCCAACGGGACGCTTCCATTCGGGATATCCGCTGTTATCCGGCACGAGGCTAAATAACGGCGTTGCCGTCGCGAACAGATTGTTGAAATTGCCCATGGTTTCATCGTAAACCGTCTCGACATCGGCAACCCGACGGTCACGATTTATTACCAAATTAGGAATGTGACACTGGGCGCATCCGACCTCGCGGAAGGTTTCCAATCCGCGCCGCGTTGCGTTCGACTGTCGGTGCGTTCCGGCCTTAAAGTAATTGAGCAAATAAAACTCCATATGGTCGACAACGCTGGTCGAAATTTCGTTTGCGATGCCGTCAGCGTCCTCATCATGCGACGCATCCGTCGCCAGTGGGCGGCTTATCTCGTCCTTTGATCCGTCAAGGACCATCCCGGACGGTGTTTCAATTCTTGCTCCGTTGTGGGCTTGCAGCAGATCTGGATCGACTGCCTGCAGCCCCATTTCATCATTAAAGGCCCCGACCACAAATTCGCGTATCGAGATCGTTCCACCGTGATGGAAAAAAGGTTTGACACGGAGATTGGCATCGATTCCGGTGACATCCGAGGTGTCGACTGTTCCGTTAGGCCGCGCCGTAATGCGGCCGTACTCGATTCCCTTGCTGCGTAACTGCCGGGTTATGTTCGTATTCTGCTGCCGGGCCTGTGCAATCGCGGACGCGCGAATTGCCCGAAGGTCCGCAGTGATCTCGTCCGCAAGCATCTCCTTTAATCCGAGCCCGAAAAGATGGGGCGCGTCACGGCTTTCAGGCCTAGTAACAACGTCGCCGCCAAAACCGGCCGAGCCCCTCGGACGCCCGTGGCAGCTAGCGCAGCTATCCGAAAGCCCGGCGCCTATCCTCAAGGATGTTTCGATATTGCCACCCAGGATCAGGTCGTCGGCAATGGGGCCGGCCCCTTGCGTTCGCAGAAACTTTCGTTGGAATAACTGACGTCCCCGCCGGATCGAACGAAACGGGTCCCGCTTGATAATGAACATCGACGAGTCGGGCGTTATCATATCGCCGCGTCCGGCGCCGGTTTGCTGGGTCAGCGATTTGGCAATGCCCGCGTTAATCGCATTCGGATTTTTGGTGCGATCGATCAGTTGGGCGAAAACCCCCTGGCCAAACCAATAAGTCATGCCGACGCAAAATACGCCAACGATGAAGCTTTTACACCAGACCAGAGATCTGGATCGATTTTTAGACATTCTTATACCTCCAAAATTCTAATTAAAAACGAATGATCGGCGCGAAAAGACGCCTTACCGCAGCGGACGGCACTGCAACCGTTTAAGAGCAGCCACAGGAAACAGAGAGAGTGAGTGGGAGATCACCTCTCCGCGCAGTTGTTTACTGATCACCGTTGATCACGAAGCTCACGCAGTCGCCCTGGTTTTTGAAAGTGCGTGGGTAGTTAAACTGCTCCCAGCCGCCGCCCTTGCATTCATCAACCTTGAGGGGGCGGCCGCACATTTGAGCGGGAACATCGATCGTGTATGCAGTTCCTTGCGGAACGATAAACATTTGCGCCGTAATAACCGGACCGGCTGTCAGGTTCTTGCCGCGGTGGACGCGACCGGCCGGTTCGAGAAAGGCCTGCCCCGCCGTGTAAACGTTTTCAAAGCCGCAACCGTCTTCCACCGTCAGCGCGCCCTGCTTGACTATTGTGTAAGCTCCTACGCCGGGATGGTTGTGCCAGCCGAGAATCTCGCCCGGAGCGATTGTCAGTGTCCGCATTCTGGTCGAAGCCGGCCCGCCAAATTGCTCAAAATGGGCATAGACACCCTCGGCAATGGTCACGTTAGTCGCTGCATAAACACCGAATCCAATGATCAACGCGCCGAGTCCCAGCGCAGCTATCACGCCTTTTCTTAATGTAATAATTTTCATTTTCTTTTTCCTCCACTAAATTTGTTGTTCGAGTTTGCGTCGGCTGATATAATGGCTCTCGAAGTAGTTTTTCGTCCGAAGCCGCTAACAGCCGACGTTGTGCATTGTGCGAGATACAGTCTGAAACATCGCCGGCCCGATTGTCTTTGGGAAAATTTCCTTGAATTTTCGTTTATTCTTCCTTGCTAAAAAATGAGTGGCGGAAACCGACATTGTTACGAATTTGGGCGGTTTCAGCTCGATGTCGGGGAATGTCAACTGCTCCATGACGGCGTCGCCGTGCCGTTACCACCAAAGGTTTTTGAGGTGCTGACCGTTCTCGTGGATCGAGCCGGACACTTGGTCGAAAAAGACGAACTCCTCAATCTCGTCTGGGCCGATACCTTTGTCGAGGAGATAAACATCGCCCGCATCGTCCACACGCTTCGCAGGGCTCTTGGCGAAGACAAAAACGGCAATAAGTTCATCGAAACAGTAGCAAAAAAAGGATATCGCTTCGTCGCCGAGGTCACGAAAGTCGAACGTAAAGGAGGCTCTAGCGAGAACGCCCTGAATTATCTACGGGACCACGCGCCTGCGAGCATCGCGCAAACGAAGCAACCGGATCCGGATGACGAACTGCGAATCTTTAGCGTGGAGAACGAGCCGAAACTTGTCCGGCTAAAGCCTTTACTTTTTGGATTACTAGGACTGGTAATCGTGATGACAGCGCTAATAGGTTGGTACGTTAGCTACCAAAGAGGCTTGGTCGAAAATCGGAGCGACGCCGTTTCTAATAACTCTGCCGCATCGCGGTCGCCTGCATACGATTTGTACTTTCGCGGAAAGGTCAAGGTTGCGAGCGAGAATCGTGAAGAAACGGAAGCCGCGATAAAGTTACTCGAAGAAGCCGTCGCTGTAGACCCGACTTACGCCGAGGCTTATGCCCAGCTGGCGCGCGGCTATAACACAATGGCATTTAAGTACAATTCCGATTCGGAGCGAAAAAGGTACCACGAAAATGCCGAAGTGGCGATCGAAAAGGCTCTCGCCTTGAATCCAGATCTTGCCGAAGCTCATTTTGCCAGAGGGTTAGTATTATGGACGAAGACCCGTGGTTTCCCGCACGAACAGGTTCTCCGATCCTACAAGCGCTCGCTATCTCTCAATCCCGACTCAGATGAGACGCACCATCAACTTGCGCTTGTATATTCGCATATAGGGCTGCTTGATGAAGCCGAACTCTCGGTCAACAGAGCGCTCGAGATCAATCCGAATAACACGTTGGCCAGATTTCGCAGAGGCGTCAATGTAGCTTACAAGGGTAGGTTTGATGAGGCGATTGCGATCTACAAGACGATTCCGCGAGATTTTACGCCAATACTGGTCGAACGAAGCATGGCCGAAGCCTTGATCCAAACCGGCAGAATCGAGGAGGCCGAAAGAATCGTCGATGATTATCTTCACCGGGTTCCAGAGGATGAGGGCGGCAGCTTTAACGGCGTTAAAGCGTTGGTTCTTGCTAAAGCTGGAAGGCATCGAGAGGCTCAAGACATCATAAATAGGGCAATCGACATCGGAAAAGACTTCGGCCACTTTCATCACACCGCCTACAACGTGGCCTGTGCCTACGCAGCGATGGATATGCCGGAGGAGGCCGTAAAATGGCTCGAAAATGCATCCGACAGCGGCTTTCCGAACTATCCGTACTTCGAGATCGACCCCAACCTCGACCGTCTTCGCAAGCATCCGAGATATACGGAATTCATGACAAAACTTCGCGAGCGGTGGCGGCTTTATAGGGCTATCGCATGAATGATTCTCGCGGTTTGAAGCGATTTACTCTTTGTCAGTCCCATAAATTATTAACTATGCATCTTCGCGCGTTAGGCCGTCTATCTCGAGGACTAGGTTGGCGCCGTAGACTTTGGCGGGTGTTTGATAGTCTAGCGTGAAGTTGCCACTGGTGATTTTTTCGGCAATATTGAGCGCAGCAACGGCCTTGAGTGTAGCCTTCGGGCGACGAAAATTTATCGAGGACAACGCACTTGATGTAAAGAATCTGGACGTTTAGGGATTCACCACAAAGACACAGAGAACACAATGGAAAGTCATTAGCTTCCGCTTTGTGTCCTTAGTATCTTTGTGGTGAACTTAGCCGCCTGCCGTTTCAATCGG
>JANOGL010000049.1:0-6651 GCA_031405985.1 Acidobacteriota bacterium
CGCCAAACAGCGGAAGTGCGTACAAAGTTTGGTTAATTCGCCAAGCGGCTGATACGACCATTGCGGCCGACGGCTTGCATATAAATTTTAGCAACAGTAACGCTAAGACAGATAACTTTAAGGTCGTAGTTCCACCTTGTTCCAATTGCAATCCGACTTCATTGTTGGCGGGAAAGAAGTTCTACGATGCAAACGCTAATGGTCTATTTGACGACGGCGAAGTTCCGGTTGAAGGAGTGCAAATCTTGATTCTCGCGGGTCCTACCACAACCATCGTTACAACAAACGAATCGGGCAATTGGAGTACTAACGTGCCGACCGGGGCTGAGTATTTGGTCATCGAGTTCCTACCATTCACTGGTCCTGACGGCCAGCCCGGCTCGTATTGGCAGCAAACCTCGCCTGTGGCCGACGCTAATGGATTTCAAGGTTACGTCGGAACCGTGAACGGAGATCAAACCAATCTCAACTTCGGCAATATTTGTTTCAATCCTGACGCCGAAGGTAACCCGGTTGCGTCGGCGTCGCCGTGCCCTGTTAGCGATCTGCCGCCGCCGGAGCCAACGCCTACGCCTACGCCTACGCCCTGCCCCGATTGCCCGACGACTGCAGTGATGACCGGAAAGAAGTTCTACGATGCAAATAGAAATGCATTGTTTGACGTAGGCGAAGTTCCGGTCGGGGGTGTGCAAATCGTGGTTGTCGTTACTACCGGTGAGGGTACTACGGTATCGTTCGTGACGACGGACGGCTCGGGTAATTGGAACTTGATCCTGCCGATCGGGGCGCAATACATAATCAGCGAGTACCTGCCTGATACCGATCCTGAAACCGAACCAGGCGGATATTGGGAGCAAACAGCGCCCCTGCCTAACGATGAGGGATTTCGCGGTTACAGCGGAACAGTGGGAGCGACTCCACCCACCTTCAACTTTGGGAATATTTGTTTCCATAGAGACTCCGAAGGGAACCCGATTGCGTCGTCAACGCCGTGTGCCGCTAGGTATCCGCCACCCCAGCCGACACCGACACCCGACAACCAATAGAATGAGTAGAAAGGCTGCGTGAAAACGCAGCCTTTCTTATTTTGTCAAAAACTATTCGAGCGACAAAAAGTAATCGCAAACCGCAATTCGCCAAATCAAAGAGCAGACAGGTGGCGAAGGAAGGGTAAAGCTGGAAGATATGCCAGAGCCTGGCAGCTGAGAATTCTTAGTCGGGCTGCGCCCGTCTATTTGCGGAACAGCTGCGCTTTTCCGTTAGGTATAGTAAATTGATCGCGGCTACGCCGCCGCCCGGAGGCATAGCCTCAGGAGTGGTAGTGCAGCCGTTCCGGTGAAGCCGAGTTTCACCGCAAATAGAGCGGCAAAGCCGCATTTATTCTGCTAAAAGCGTTGGCTGTTCATCTTTTTTGGCTTTTTGCGCTTTCTTTGTGACTTCTTCCATAAGGGGAAGATTGATCCGCACGCCGTCGAGGATTTGTTGGATGGTAACGATCTGCAATTTATACAACGGCTGGAACATATCGGGTTTGAACTTGCCAGATTAATAAGTCTCTTTTGCTGAAAGCAATGCAGCCGCAAAATCGGCAAATAGATTCGTGGGGCTAAGAGTAATTTTTGGCGACGAGAAATCGCCGCTGTTCCCCCCGTTTTCCTTATCAGACAATATTAAGCACGCCGACGAGTACAACTTTTCAGCGACCAATCTTTCAACAAGCAATTCGTACCGCTTGGCGTATGACGAGTCAACAAATTCTGGCGATACTTTGAAATGGGTTTCATCCAGACGAACCCGGCTAGTTGAGCGTGGACATTCTTCCAGCAGCATCAAGTATCCGAGGAACGGCGGGCTAATGTCCGTATTCTAAAATTGCGATGCCTGACCCTGCAAATCTGACCTTGCAAATTCTGACTACAAATCCCTCTCTCATGAGATCTTTACGGAAGTCGTGGCATCACAAGTGCCATCGAGCGGTATAGGCCTTGCAGATTTGGTCGAGCATCCGTCTGTATTCCTCATCCGGATCAATTCCTAGACTATTTTCACGTGCGATCCGCGGCGGATTTACATTGTCGATAAAAACCGGAACTAGCAGCACATAGTCATATGCGACCAGATCGGTTCTGCCAGGCGGACGCGTTGGCAAATTGCGAAACTTCGCGAGCGTAAGGGCAGGGTCCTTGGCCGTGTTGCGGCTTACAGCGTTAGGAAATTGATCCCAAAGGGAAGTGTCACCAGTAGACAATCTCTGTAAGACTAGCGTGTTGAACTCCTCAGATTGCAAAAATGGCTTCACTCGGTCAGGCACATTAAGCACCGACTCGCACAGTCCCACCAAGATAGTCGCGACCAGGATCGCGTCGGGGCGCTTGCGATGAAGAACTCCGACCAAATCGCTCAAGTCATCATATCGGTTCGTCCGATTACGATGTGCTGTGACAACGGACTTGTTTTCGACGCACAACCGCAACCGGCTTAGGTCTGGATGTGACGAGTCGGGGGCCGGCTCAGCCACAATCAAATCTGCCTTGCGTGCACGCCCTGACGCCGAGGAAGGACGATCCAACCAAGCTCGAATCTGATTATCCGAGAAGTCACACTCGAACGGTTCACAAGCCGAGCGCAAATCCCGCAGAATTCCTCGACTCATGGCCTCGGAATGAGTTTCTTTCCGGTGATTGTGGTACCCGTGAGCGACAATTGCGTCAATCACATCATCGTAAGCAGTTCTCATTATAAATTGGCAAATAAATCGGCAGTTGGCCTGTGCGGCTGGACTGGGCAACTCGCCTCATTTCCAAGAACCGAACGGACGACTTCCCTCGGAACCGGCAATCTTTGCAACACTTTACTTTGGAGACGGAGGTAACCCTTCGACGCTCGCTGACAATTTCTGTTTAGCCAGTCCTGAGCCGGCGACGAGGCTAGGAAGTCTGCCAAGATACCGATTGTGGCAGGATTTCGAGGGACAAGATAATACAGCGAGTGTCTCGGAAGGATCGCGCCCGTTTGATCTATCCAAAAGCGCGGCCGTTCGCATATGTCTTTGCAGAGAATTTTCGGCCGAAGAATGTCCGGGAGCAATGGCGTTTCGTGAAACGCATACCAAGGCTTATACCGAACACATGTCCGTCCGAGTAGTTGTATCCGATTCACTGATTGTGATAAGTAAGTGCCGAGAGCACCCAACTCTTCAATAGGGAGTAATCGTCCCTGGGAATCGTACGGGGTCAGCATTACAGAACGCCGAGGCAGTTCCGTCGTCTCAGGGGTGAGTTGCCTACCCGCCATTGTTGGGTATGCGAAACGCTTAAGTTTTGGATCAAGACTATCGGCAGCGTGAACAAAAACCCCATCGGCTCCAGTGGCGATTCCGCAACTAATTCGCAGACAGAGATCTGCAAGCTTCGCCGATGCACCTTCGTGAGTGTTAGGGTCTATCAGTGGTAGCCAGGAGTCTGCCCCGGCCACCTTTATCGTTGTCGTAGTTCCGTCACGGCGTTGCACGTAAGTTGCGCCGGATGTGGACTTCGACAAAACCGTGATCATTGGGTAGGTCACGAGATCGCCAAAGGTGTCTTCGGATAGCAGATGAATTTCTTCAACGTGGTGAGTCGCTAAGAGATCACGTAGGGGTGCCGCCGTGTCGACGTATAAGTATTTTTCAGGTGTGATAAAAACAAGACGCCCCTGCGGTGCGAGACTGCGTAACGCCTGTTCAAAAAATAAAATATAGAGATCGAAACGGCCCCGTGCAGTTGAATATAGTTTCCGATAACGAGCCTTTTCTTCTTCAGACAATGCTGTAATCGGTACGTACGGCGGATTTCCGACGATGAAGTCGTAACTACCTCCACATTCCGTCAAAAAGTCCCGGTGCTCGATATTGACTGCCGGAATATGTTGGTATTTCTTACGTAGGGCCGAGAGATGACGCGAGTCAGATTCAACACCAGTAATCTGAGGAAGAGGAACGTGGTGCCGCTTGCACCACCTCAGAACGCCGTCGATAAATTCGCCGGTACCACAGCCCGGGTCCAGCACCGAGTTGCCCGCTCGCGGCGGGCGGCTAATGAAAAGTCTTGCGACCATTTCATCAACGGTTGATCGTGGAGTTGGAACAAAGCCTTTCATTGAAGTCTAATACTAACCAACTGGACACACATACATCAACGGAAGGTTAGCATCTCGGGTGCTGAGTCTTCCAGCCGCCAACAACCAGCTTGTCGAAGCATCCACGCAAAACGTCATCAAGCTTATTCAGAAAATCTTCGTAATCGTCGATGTGGCCAAGTTGTTCTTCGTGGTCGTTGTATTCTTTAAGATTCCAATACGGCGGTGAGGTCAAAACGAGGTGAACCGATTCATCCCGAACCGCCGACAAATCCTGTGAATCCCCAACAAGTATAGAATGAAGCGTTTTCCTCTCCGATACTTCAACACGAATTTTATCTAGCTCTTGCTCGTCGCGAGCTAATTTCGGTATAAGGCGATCAAGTTCAGGGGACGTAAGCGGATTCATTAACAATATTATATCAGCAATGCTCTAGTTTGACTGCTGCGTCTGCACGCCGTTTTTGCTCGAGAGAATCTCTTTGTAATATTGGTTGGCGTGGTCGCCCCACGTCCACGTCCAACGCGGTCGGGCGTTCCGCTAGCGAATGGTTAGAGCCGTTCACAGCCAATACCTACAACGAATGCGTCACGAAAAACGCCTCCCATTTCTGCAAGATTCGCTCAGCGAGTCGCTCCACGTCGACTTTACGCCCTCCAGTTTCGAGAAACCATGTATCACCGGCACCAACCATTATTTCACCGACCATTCCAACGCCTACGTGACTGCTCATGATGCGGGTTGAAGGGTCCGGGCGGAAGCGTTTAAGAAATACGTGTTTGCCTTTGTTACACAGGTCTCCGCAGTCTTTGAGGTCTTGATCTTGGTAAAAGGTATCAACGACCGACTGCGGGACTGAGCCTAATTCTAGAACATAGTCACGGATGTGATGCGCCGTTACCAAGAAGTTGAAGACGTTGTCGATGTCAACGGATTGACAAAGACGGGCGTGCTCTCTGTGCGCTTTCTCAAGCATGTGTCTTGGGGTGCTGAGTTCGAAGAAGGTCATGTCTGGTTGTAATTGCGGTTGGAATTGAACGGCGGGTCGAGATAGACGAGATCAACGGACTCTTTGTCGATGTACCGCCGAAGAATCTTCAGATTGTCGCCGTAGTAAAGAGTGTTCATGGGTTTTGCTCACGGAAAATGTAGCACTAACACTTTGGCTTGGCAAGATTCGGGTGCGGCAGCTTTTTTGCGGATTCCATGCGTGGAAAGGCGCTATGGTATTATCAGCCTTGCTTTTATTTCCTTATGACCGAATTTGAAAATTCGATCCGCAACCTCGATCTGCGGCTTTTTGAAAAGATCACCAGCCAATCGACCGATCACGATAAGCAGTCGCTGCTGGCGATTGAGCTTGCGGTGCGTGAATTGGCGCCCGATTACACATATCTCGAGATCGGTTCTTACCTTGGCGGCAGTATTCAGCCCCACTTGCTCGACCCGAAATGCAAGAGCATTTATTCAATAGACAAACGCCCGCTGTCACAGCCTGACGCACGCGGATATGACTGGATCTATCAAAACAACTCTACGGCAAGAATGTTGGAGCTTCTCCTTGTGGTGTCGGCGGACACGACAAAAATAATTACGATAGACGGCGATACAAAATCAATCGATTTGTCACAGGTAACTGAACGCGTCGATTTATGCTTTATCGACGGCGAGCACACCAACGAAGCAGTAAAACGTGACTTTAAGTTTTGCCTAAATGTATTGAAGGAAAATGGGGCAATCGTCTTTCACGACGCGCAGATCACGTATGACGGAATTGCATCGTGTATCGAGCATCTCGAGAAAAACGATGTGAAATTCACAGCGTATGTTCTGCCGAATATTGTATTCGTGATCGAGATCGGTGAGTTTGCGATTCACAAGCACGCAAAGATCGCTGAGCGGCTCGTGAATAATCACGAAAGCTATCTGTTCTCGCTGCGTGACAATGATAAATACCGGCAATTTGCGACGCGGTTTCCATTCGGTGCGATGCGGCGCCTTATGTTCAAACTCAGAGGCGGCAACGTTAGTGGGTAGCGCGCACGTTAGTAAGGGCGCCGTTAGTCATTGCGGGAGCCCTCCTTTACAGTCGGGCTCCGGACACAGCGGCGGCTGATAAGCGAGTTTAGTAAATGTATTGACCGGTAAACGTTTATAATCCTAACGTGCATCAAAGGCTTGATTTACGCGATTAGATCTACTGAGGACAAAGTAATGTTTCAAAAAAGACGGCAGTTAAGGGGCGTGGTCGCGACGATGTTGTTGTCGGCAATTCTGACGACGACGTTTGCACAGGACCTAGTTCCGGTAAGCAGCTTAACGGGCGGTTCGAGCGTTTTTGTCTTTCGCAACGCGGCGCGCGCTGCGAAGAAATTCAACCCGACCGTCAAACCAAAACGCACAAAGGCCCAGCGCATTGAGACAGTCGCCAAGGTAAAGAAACAGTACGAGACGATCGCAAAAGTTGCGCCGAAACGCGCAAAATCTAAAGTCGTCGATCCTTACAACATGCCAAAGAACGTTCGCACGCTGCC
>JANOGL010000061.1:0-3850 GCA_031405985.1 Acidobacteriota bacterium
CTCGCTATTTGAAGTTTCTCTTTAACCGCTATGGCGACTGGGAACTCGCAATGGCCGGTTACAACTGCGGCGAAGGCAACGTCGATAGAGCGATCTCACGCGCGGGGAGCCGAAATTTCTGGGCGGCGTATCCATACTTGCCGCGTGAAACTCGCAACTACGTCCCCAATATTCTTGCGACGATCTTGATCGCAAACAACCCCGGCGAATACGGTTTTGGTCATATCCGCCCGGCCGCACCGCTTCAGTATGACCGCATTCGGGTGCCAGGAATGACGAACCTGAGTATCCTCGCGCAGGCATCGGATTCGAGCGTGCAGTATATTCGTTACCTCAATCCGCACCTTCGCAGCAACACGACTCCGCCGGAGCCGTACATCGTAAACGTTCCTGCGGGCAAGGCGAACGAGGTCGTCGCCATCTTTAAACGCATTCCGGCGACGAAAATCAACACCACGAATCTCGCAAATTCAATGTCAGGTGAAACGTGGCAGACAGTCGCCAACCGCACCGGCGTCAGCATGGGCGACCTGATGGCCTCGAATCCCGGCATGGAAGTTCCACGCGGCAAAGTAGTCATTCCGTTCAAGGGTAACGGCGTTCAGAACATCGTTTATTCACGTCCTTCAAATGTTCCTGCGGCGACGAGCGGCGTAAGAAGCGTCAAAGCGAAATCCGGCGACACAGTGCAAAAACTTGCCGAGCGTGAAAAGGCCGATCCGGTCGAAGTTGCAAAGTACAACGGCCTGCTTCCAAATTCCGTCCTCGGTGCCGGTCGCGAGATCAAACTGCCGCCACGTGGAAGTAAGTAGGTAAACTTACACAGATTTTGTAGCCAGGTGTCTTACGAACCTGGCTTTTTGTTTGCGATTTGACAAATGTTTTGTCTGTAACTATTCTAGTTACAGATATGGCGGCAAACAGTCAATTCTCGATGGCGGTACACATCCTCGCGATGCTTGCGCGAGCCGGCGACGAAAAGGTCAAATCCTCGACAATCGCGACGAGCGTGAATACAAACGCCGTCGTCATTCGCCGTCTTCTGAGCCAGTTGAATCAGGCCGGATTGGTAGCGTCGCAGACAGGGGCGTCCGGCGGAACAAAGCTGTCAAAACCGCCCGCCGACATCAGCCTTTGCGAAGTCTACAAAGCCGTCTCGTGCGGCGAGGTTTTTGCGCTTCATGCAAAAGCGCCGAATCAGGATTGCCCCGTCGGTAAAAATATCGAGGCCGTGCTTTGTAATTTGCAAAAAGAGATCGACCGCAGCGTTGGCGAAAAGCTCAGTCAGTTTACGCTCGCGAGTGTGATCGATGCGGTCTCAGCTGTTTGAAAATAGATGAAAGCATTCGAGATATCTGAATTCGGAATTGATAATCTGACGCAGGTCGAGCGTGAAATGCCGCAACTCGCGGACGACGAAATTCTCGTCAAACTTCACGCGGCTTCGCTCAACTATCGCGACGTGATGGTTGTCAATGGAACTTACAATCCGCGGATGAAGCTGCCTGCAATTCCGTTTTCTGACGGCGCTGGTGAGGTTTTCGGCGTTGGCAATAATGTCACGAAATGGAAGGTCGGAGATCGCGTGTGTTCGGTCGTGATCCCAGGCTGGGTCGATGGCGGCCCGACTGCCGAGACTGCAAAGTCGGCTATCAGCGCAGGCAAGTTTGACGGCGTGCTACGGGAATACGCGGCATTTGGCGAAGGTGCGGTCGTTGCGATGCCCGAGCATTTATCTTTCGAAGAAAGCTCGACTTTGCCGTGTGCGGCGGTGACAGCATGGCACGCGTTGGTTGTTTCAGGCAAGATCACATCGGGCGATACTGTTTTGACGCTTGGGACAGGCGGCGTTTCGATCTTTGCGATACAGTTTGCGAAATTGTTTGGAGCGAAAGTTATCGCGACATCGAGCAGCGACGAGAAGCTCGCGAAAGCAAAACAGCTTGGTGCCGACGAAACTATTAATTATTGCGAGCATGAAGATTGGGACAAGATCGTGCTCGAACTGACTGACGGCAAAGGCGTCGATCATGTCGTAGAAGTTGGTGGCGTCGGTACACTTGCGAGATCAGTGAAATCGGTTCGCGTCGGCGGTCATATCGCACTGATTGGTGCGCTCAATATGTCAGGCGAATTCAATCCGATACCGTTGTTTATGAAATCAATCAGAATGCAGGGAATATTTATCGGGTCTCGCGCGATGTTTGGAGCGATGAATGAAAAGATCGCCGAAAGCAAGCTGCGTCCGGTGATCGATCGCACGTTTGAATTTAACGAGGCTCGCAAGGCTCTGAAATTTATGGAGACGGGAGCGCATTTTGGCAAGATCGTCGTGAAATTATAGTTTATGAAGATAGGAATTTTAGGTTCGGGCAATGTCGCACAGGTTTTGGGCAGCGGCTATCTCGGGAAGGGCCATGAGGTCATGCTCGGCACGCGCGACGCCTCTAAACTCGCCGAATGGCTGAAAAATGCGGGCGCAAGCGCTTCGGTCGGCACCTTTGAAGATGCGGCGAAGTTCGGCGAGATCGTCTTTTTAAGCGTTCACGCGAATGCGATCGACGCGGTGATCGAGCTTGCGGGCAAAGATCACTTCAACGGCAAGATTTTGATCGATCTGTCGAACCCGATGGATTTCGCCGACGGCGTGCCGCCGAAGTTCACAGCGACGGTCGGCAATTCGCTTGGCGAACGAGTACAGCGAATTTTGCCGGACGCAAACGTCGTAAAGGCTTTCAACTCGATCGGTATCGCGGTGATGACCGCCCCGAAATTCGGCGCCGAAACCGCGACGCACTTCATCGCCGGCGACAACGATGTTGCTAAGGCGCAGGCGACAAAACTCATCGAGGAATTTGGCTGGGACGTGATCGATGTCGGCGGCATTGAGCAGTCGTTCTTTCTCGAGGCGCTCGCTTCCTTGTGGGTAAATTATGCATTTAAGACGAACAGTTGGAATCAGGCATTCAAACTGTTGAAAAGATAGGAATCAACAAATTACGGAGGAAAAAACAATGGCTGAGAGAACAGCAAAAGCAACTTGGAACGGAACACTGAAGGAAGGGAGAGGGTCGATGGCGCTCGGAAGCGGAGCCTTCGAGGGAGCATTTTCATTCGACACCCGAATGGGTGACGCTTCCGGCACAAACCCCGAGGAGTTGATCGGTGCGGCGCTCGCGGGCTGCTTTACGATGGCCCTAAATGCCGGACTTGAAAAAGAAGGTTTTGCGGCGAACGGCGTGAAAACGGACGCGAAGGTTCACTTTGGCAAAGACGATAAAGGTTTTGCGATCTCGCAGATCGACCTCAGATGCGAGGCCGACGTGCCGAACATCGACGAAGCAAAATTCAACGAGATTGCCGAAAACACTAAAACGGGCTGCCCGGTCAGTCGCGCACTGACCGGCACTAAGATCGTGCTTTACGCTAAGCTTATAAAATCGCAGGCGGCGGCGTGATATAATTTTTAGAATTTATTTAGGAGAAAATAATGGGACAGTTTGCAAAAGAAGTAACGGATTCGGTGTTTGAGACCGATGTTCTCGGAGCCGACAAACCGGTATTAGTGGATTTTTGGGCCGAATGGTGCGGCCCGTGCCGCATGATCGCTCCGACGGTCGAGGCGATCGCCGAAGAATACAAAGACAAGGCCGGCGTCTATAAAATGAACGTCGATGAAAATATGAATGTGCCGCAGCAATACGGCATCCGCGGCATACCGACGCTGATCTTGTTCAAAGGCGGCCAGGAGCAGGAACGCATCGTCGGAGCGGTCACCCGCGAAGCCATCGCTAAAGTCATCGAGAAGTACGTTTAAGTAAAATTAACAAATAAAAAGAAGGCTGGCGTT
>JANOGL010000145.1:0-15149 GCA_031405985.1 Acidobacteriota bacterium
ATTGCTCGACGCTGTTGATCTTGCGAATCGCGGGCATCATTATCCGTCGGAACTTTCGGGTGGCGAACAGCAACGCGTCGCGATCGCACGAGCGTTTGCGAATCGCCCAAAAATTCTGCTCGCAGACGAGCCGACTGGCAATCTCGACTCAAAAAACGGCGGCCACATATTTGATCTGATGAAGCAGCTTCATGCTGAAAACAACGTCACGCTCGTGCTCGTAACACACGATGCGGCACTGGCCGAGCAAGCGCAGCGGCGGATTGTCCTCGCTGATGGAAAAGTGATCTCTGATGAATTGAATGGTAGCAACAATTGATTTAAACAGGATAAGAAGGATACACAGGATGCGTCCTTTTCAATCGCTATCCTGTTTATCCTGTCCATCCTGTTTGAATTCACTTTGGAGTATTTAGAAGAGTGAAATTTATCTTCAACTTAACGCGACGCGAAATACGCTCGTCATGGCGGCGGCTCTTGTTTTTCTTTTTGTGCATAGCGCTTGGCGTCGGTTCGGTAGTTGCATTGCGCTCGTTGATACAGAATCTGACAAAGGTCGTCGGGAACGACGCACGTGCGTTGATGACAGCCGATGTTGACATCAGCTCGACGAATGACTTCGCTCCGGCGGATATCGCAAAGATTGAGGAAGTCGTCGCTCGATTCCCCGTAGTCGAAGCCCGCAATGAAACTATCGCTACGTCATCAATGGCTCGCCCCGTCGACCCGACGAATCAGACGCTCGAATTTGTCGATCTGCGCGGCGTCGAGCCGACGTTCCCGCTCGTCGGCGAATTTAAGACATCCGACGGCAAGCCGTTCGATTTTAAGCTGCTCGAAAATAACGGCGTGGTCATCGCAAAAATTCTGCTCGAAGAGCTGAACGTCAAAATCGGTGACAAACTTCGCATCGGCGAAAGCGAGTTCACGATACGTGCGACGTTTGACGAAGAGCCGGGCGGGTCGAGCGGCTTTCGTATCGGCGCGCGAGTTTATGTCGAGAAAAAAGCGTTTGACGACGCCGGCATCACGCGCAATGCAAGCCGCGTTCGCCGACGAGTTTTGTATCGCACATCGGACAACCCGACGCCGTTTGTCAAAGAGCTTCGCGACGCTCTTAAGGGCACGACCGTGCAGGTAAATTCGTATCGCGAACAGCAAGAACGGCTCGGCGAACAGTTTGAACGCACAGAGAATTATCTTTCGCTCACGGGTCTGTTGATACTTGTGCTCGGCGGCGTCGGCGTGTGGAACGTCGCCCGCGCATTCGTCGAGCAAAAGCGAAAGACGGTCGCGGTCCTGAAATGTCTCGGTGCGAGCGGAAACCGCGTCATCACGGTTTACATGCTGCAGATTTTGACACTCGGTCTGATCGGCAGTTTGTTTGGCGTGCTACTTGCGCAATTAGGATTATGGCTCGCGGGCTGGCGTTTTGCCGAAGAATTGCCGGCGAAGATGAGCTACGCCGTAAATTTTTCGACGGCCGCGCAAGGCATCGTGCTCGGCGTCTTGATCTCGCTGCTCTTCTCGACGCTGCCGCTGCTGCAAATTCGCTCCATCAAGCCGCGGCTTCTTCTTCGCGATGAAAATAACGCTCAGCTATCGCGGCTCGATTGGAGCAAGTGGTTTTTCGGCTTTGCCTGTCTCGCAATTCTGCTCGGCGTCGCCGTTTGGCAAGCCGGCTCGTTAATGGTGGGAGCGTTGTTCCTCGGCGGACTAGCCGCGACTGCGCTGGTTTTGTACGTAGCAGCAACAATTCTGACTCTGATCTTAAAGCGATTGAAGGGGCTTACGAACTTTTCGCTCCGTCAGGCGATCAACTCGCTTTATCGTCCCGGCAACCAGACGCGAATCATTTTGCTCGCTGTCGGTCTCGGCGCCTTTGTCGTGATCACGGTACAGATAATGCAGACCAATCTGATTCGCGAATTCGATTTTACAAGGAACAGTCGCCTGCCGAGTATGTTTTTCGTTGACATTCAAAAGAGCCAGATCGCCGAAATTTCGCGCACCATCGCACAGCAGACCGGCGAACAGCCCGAAGCCGTGCCAACCGTTCGCGCGCGCATCGCCGCGGTTAATGGAGAGCCAGTCGATTACCAGCAGACCGAGGTTCGACAAAATCAAGGTCAGATCGGCCGGGAGTTTGCGGTCACATATCGTGCGAACCTTGATGTGAACGAAACCGTGATAGACGGCGACTGGTGGGCAACAACTCAGCCATCGGATGAGCCGCAAGTTTCGGTCGAGGAGGGAATGTCCCGCACATTAAAAGTCTCGCCCGGCGACTCGATGACCTTCGATATTTCGGGACGCAAAATCACGGTTCGTGTTGCAAGCATTCGCAAGCTCGACGTGCGAAACACCCGCACGGCGTTTGTCTTCGTTTTTCGGCCCGGCGTCTTAGAGGCCGCACCGCAGAGCTATGCCGCAACGGTTTTGAAACACGTGCCGGCAACCGAGCGACAGCGGCTTCAGCGCGACGTCGTAGATAAATTTCCGAACGTGCAGATATTTGACGTCGCCGACATTATCGCAACGGTCAACCGGCTGGTAAATAATTTTGTGATCGCGGTTTCGTTTGTCGGTAGTTTTGTACTACTTAGTGGGATATTGATTTTGATCGGCTCGGTCGCTCTCACAAAATCGCAACGCATTTACGAGAACGCGATTCTAAAAACGCTCGGTGCAAAACGCCGCACGCTCGCCGTCATCCTGGTCACGGAATACGGTCTTCTCGGCCTACTCGCCGGTCTGATCGCGACCGGTTTTGCACTCAGCCTTTCGTTCGCCGTGTCGAAATACTTAATGAATATAGATTGGGTGTTTGACGTCTGGTTAACCGCTGGCGGAATTTTTTTGACGACGCTGATCGTGACTTTTGTCGGCGCGGCAGCGAGCTTTGACGTGCTATTTCGCAAACCGCTCGCAACGCTGAGATCGCAATGATTATTGCGCGTCTATTTTCTGTTGTGCGAGCACAGCGCGCATGCTGACCTGGCCATAGAGCGTCTCAAGGTAAGCGCCGAAACGGTGCAGCAGCGGAACGAGGTCGTCATTGCCCTTAGTGATCAAAATCTCCTCGACAAAACGCTCGACTGTTTCGGAATCTTTGAAGAAAAGATAACGCACGCTGCCCTTCATAAATTCTTTTAGCGCCTTTCGCATCGCGTCTATTGGCTTTTTCTCAGGCGACGTTTCGGCACTTTGAACAACCCTGACAAGCTTTCCAAGCTCATCGCGAAGTACCAGTGATCGCTCTGCCTTTGCTCGGAAACTCGGGAAAATCTCGATGACATTCGTCTGAGGGTCAAGCAACTTTGCAAAGCCGGCGAGTATCTGCTGAAAGCCGTCGTTCAGCAGCGAATGCGCAGTTTCGATCCGCGCAAAAACCGAAGGCGACGGCCGCAGGCGTGCGACGCCCGCGAGCTCCTGCGAATAAACTTTTTTTAGTTCGATCGACGCCGTGTAGCTGGCCGCGTCGAGAGATGAAAATAATTCGGCTTCGGCGTTGGGAAAGCGTTCGAGACGATTGTTGATATAGGTCGTCATCTCGTAGATCTGATCGTTGACGCGTGAAAAGATCAGCAACGACGGCTTTAACGGCTCATCCGTTTCGAGCATCTTTCCGACAACGCTAAGCCATTTCAAAACTTTTGCAAACCGCGGAAGTATCAATGCAAGCTCTGCGTGATCGGCTGACATTGCATCTTTGCTCTCGGTTAATTTTAAGAGGCAATCGGGAAGATGTTTTTCACCCTCGGCCTCGGCGTGCCGAATCAATTTTGTAAATCCCGGCTGTGTCGAGAACCGATGCGACAACATGCCGCTCCACGCCTTCCACTCGCTCGGACCTAGATTGTCCGAGTGAATCATTCCTTCGCTCAGCAAACACGCATCGCGCAAAACAGATGACAAGTCTCGAAGATCTTTAAATGAGATTTCGTTTGTGATGTCAGCCTTCTCGCCGCGTTTGTCGCCTAGCAGAAGTGCGTTGAGCATCGCGCAGCGCTGCAGCGTAGAATGCACTACGCGGAATTCTTTTGCTACGTTAGGGGCTTTGTCCTCGGCCACATCGCCAAACGAAATGTGTCCCGCTTCAAGAAAACTTTCGACGCCGGACAACCAAATGCCGAGATCGACAAGCACATCCGACATTTCGATAACGGGCACGTCTTTGCCCCGCGACTTATCGGCGGAAACGGAACTTGTCTTTACGCTGTCTTCTGTAAGAACGGCTGCCAAAATTAAATAACCTCACTTAGTAATGGGAATTTAGGTGTGAACCGCGGGAAAACCGCTAGTTCATTTATACCTTATGTTTATGCGTGGTGGCAATAGAAAAATGTCACGAGAGACTGATTTGCTGCAGTAAATAGTGGTTAGTAGCTAGCGAATAACTATAATGCTAATGTCGCGTATGCCTAAAAAGCTGCTCATCGCTACAAATAATGCGGGCAAAGTCATCGAGCTGCGCGCAATGACCAAAGACATCCCACTTGAGATCGTCGGTCTAGACAGTTTCGCCGATCTGGTCGAAGTTGAAGAGACCGGCGACACATTTGACGAAAACGCGCGACTGAAAGCAGTCGGTTATGCTCAACAGACCGGCGTGACGGCTCTTGCCGACGACTCGGGACTCGAGGTCGAAGCACTTGGCGGGCGGCCGGGCGTTCTCTCGGCCAGATACGGCGGCGTTCATACTCCATTCACTGAAAAAATAAAATTACTGCTCGCCGAATTAGAGCAAACCGGTGACAAAGATAGACAAGCGCGCTTTGTGTGTTCGATCGCGATCGCCTCGCCCATAGGCAAAATTCTATTTTCTGCAAACGGATTTTGCGACGGATTCATTTCGAAGAAACCGAGAGGGTTGAAAGGGTTTGGATACGATCCAGTGTTCATTCCCGTCGGACACGAAATGACTTTTGGAGAGCTCGTCGCGCACGAAAAACACAAAATTAGTCACCGAGGGCGCGCTTTTTTGCACATTATCCCGTTTTTACAGCGTTTTTCGGGTGTTTTGACTTGACGTGGGCGCACATTGGGCTTAGAATTCGACACTTGGAATCGTTTCCATAGATTGAAAAAACGGGGCGTAGCACAGCCTGGTAGTGCGCACGGTTTGGGACCGTGAGGCCGCAAGTTCGAATCTTGCCGCCCCGACCAGTCAGAATTTTTTAGACTGGTTTCGATTTTCTACATTGCAATGTCGCTCTCGGCAATGCGCACGTTTAAGGCAGTAAAATTTTCAAACCAAACTGGAGGTTACTAAAAAACTATGGCTCGTATGACACAATCGGAAATCGTCAGCAAACTGGCGGAAACTTGCGGATGCAAAAAAACGGACGTCAAGGCAATGTTCGACGCTTTGGCCTCGATGGCAACCAGCGAAGTGAGAGTAAACGGTGAATTCGCCGTTCCCGGCTTCGGCAAATTGAAGAAGACGCACCGCAAGGCACGTGACGGACGCAACCCTGCAACCGGAGCAGTTATCAAGATCCCCGCCAAGACGACTGTCAAATTCAGCCTCGGCAAAGCGATGAAAGACTCTGTCGCTTAATTTCACTGGATACAGCATACTGTGCCCGATGGGGCTCGATACCGGCAAATCTTGTGTTTGCCGGTACTTTTTTATTTTTTTCAGGCGAAAAAAAGTAGTGACAAATCCAAATCTCTTTGTTAACATCTAGTTACAAGTTGAAGCTCAAGCAACGCGATTGCTCTTCACAGCACCTTCCCGGTTGTGTTTTCAGCTTATTGTTTCCGCTCTTCCCATGAACGCGCGGATTTGTAGTAACCTCAGGAGTTTGAGGTGATTATTTTAGAAGGAGAATACACAAAAGTGGCAGCAGCTAGACCCATGACTTTACAGGACCGCGTCCTGCAAATTGACCATATTCAGGCGCGACGTTTTTCGAAATTGAATGGCGACGTTTTGGATATCGCGGCCGAGGGCATTATCAGACATCTACGTGCGTGTGCACGAATGGATGTGAATCCCGATGCATCAGCCGTTCGTGAGATCATCGATGACGCACTAAATGGCCGGCGCGTTTTTGCCGAAACATCTAACGACCTTTTGGCCGCTTAAGCAGTTTTAGTTTTTTTTAGTTTTATAGATTGACCGTTCTAAATCGAGCGGTCATTTTTTTATCTAAAGCGCAGTTTGTAGAGAACATATTTGCCGAACACTTCCATGTCGTATCGCTCATACCATTTGTCGACGTTCGCGAAAAAGATCTCCGGCTGAGTCGACGGCGCGATCATGTAAGAGAGTTTTACAACATCGGAGCTCTTTGCGTCGAAGTTATTAATATACCTGTCGTATTGTCGAGCTTCTTCATCGACCTCGGCGAACAACAACGGCTTGTATTCCGAATTCAGTCTGTCGGTGTGTCGCCCCCAACCCCACAAAGCGATCACCGAAACAATGTCGCCGCCCTGTTTTATGCGAGCGGCAAGCTGTTCGGGCCGAACGCCGTTGTAGTAAAGCTGCTGATAATAACGGTCCTTGTTTTCTTGCCAGGTGACACCCGCAAACACATGCTGATGCCTGGCCCAAAGCACTGGCTGCGGCGCCAATGTCGGAAAATCGTCGGCTTCGGCAACAGCGAGATGAAGAACGGAGCTGTTGTGCGGAGCCGGATCGTCCTTCGCAATCTCAGCAAGCCGTCGTGCGACAGGCAATGCTTCGTCGCGAATAATGTTTACGTCGTCAAGTATGCGAACCGTGTAATGACATTCGACAAATCCCCATGCGATGGCTACTGTCGCGAGCGCAGCGACGGCTATCTTTGCCGAACCGTTTCGAAATCCGCCCGAACGTGACCACATCAAACCAAGCGTCACAACAAGCGCGAGTCCCGCGACGTAGTTCCCGATAAAAACCTGGTAGTGAATCGGCTGCAACTGCTGACCCGTAATGAGCTGTTGATTAAAAAGTATCGCCGGTGTCGCCGCAAGCGAGATAGCGAATAACGTCGCCTTGTCGCGCAGTGTAAGCACTTTCATTGCGACAGCAGCAATGATAACCGCGATCACAACGAAGCCGATCAACTCGGGCGGACGTGTGAGATCGAGAGCACGAGTTTTGATCAGCATCTGCACATCGTCCATAGTGTGCGAGCGTTTAGACAAAAGATAAAAATATGGAACGAGTGAAATCACACAACCGGCGCCGATAACGATCAATGCCTTGATATCTTTCAGCCAACCTTCAGGCCTCACGATCAACCAGCAAATGCCCAAACAGCCGAGCCACGCGGCCGCGGTCGTCCAAACATAAAAATAAGAGAAAACCGTATAAGCAAATGCGGCGATGGCTAAGACTGGCAATGACAGCGATCTTCTTTCGCGTGTTTCGGCGGAAATAATTTTCCACAGAAGCGCGAGCATCCCAAAAAACGCCGGGAATGCCATTGCCGGAATGTAACGCCGAAAACCCGGGAAATATGGGTACGCATAGCTGGTGTTGAGTATTTCGCCGATCGCACCTTCGCCAGCAAACAATGCACCGCCCGCAAGCACGACCAAACTGCCGGCAAGAGCGAAAAGCGAATCTTCGGTAAACATGCCGATCAACCAAAACACGGCAAGCGCCGTAAAAAAAGCTGCGAACGCGCCCGCAATCGTCATCGCCCACGGAGCGTCGATACCTAGCAAACGGGCTGGCAATGCAATCGTATACGGTGCCGCGAATTGTATCGAGAAAAGTGATTCGGGCTGCGGGGTTTCCGCTGAATGGTCACTGCCCGTGTACGGGTCGTTCCTGCGAGGGCGGCCGTCGATCAGAGCTTTAACGTAAGCCGCGTAGGCGACTTCGTCGATGTCGTTGTATGCGTAATGACCGTTCCAATCTGCACCGCGAAGATAGATCATCTTGAACTGCGGATACAACGAAAATACTGCGAGAAATAATCCCGCGATGATCCCAAACCGCCAACGTAATTTCATAAAACTAAGATAAAAATTCTTGACCATTGTCCTTCTTCCATGCGTGATTGTCTAGCAAATTGGCGCGTGCCAGCGCTCGGTTGTATAATCCTAACAAGTCAGAAAGGAGAACAAGACGATGGTCAACCTAGTTCCACCGCCAGAAGCGGTGATGGACATTCTTACCAAAACCGGTGCTTACCGCAAAGGTCATTTCGTTTATCCGAATGGTAAGCACGCATCACACTATTTTCAAATGCCGCTCGCGTTTCGCTACTACGACAACGCCCGGATCATGTCCGTCGGTCTGAGCCGTATGTTTCGCATGGAAAAATCGATCGCGAGCCAACTCCCGAAAGTTTCGGTCATCAGCCCAAGTCCGGGCGGCATCATGGTTGCGTTCGGTGTACGCGAAGCTCTTAGCGCCGAGCAAATTTACTGGGCCGAGATGGAAGGTGGCGAGCGGCAGTTTCGCCAGTATATGACAGATTATGATGTCCATCCGGCGATCATCGTTGACGACATCAACCGTTCGGGCAAGGCGATCGAGGAGACGATACGACTCGTAAAAGATGCCGGCAGCGAAGTCATAGGCATTGGCACGATCGCAAAATTCGAAGACGCTCCCGACGAGTTCGATGGCATTCCCGCAAAGTCGCTGCTCAGCTTCGACGTGAATTACTACGACACCGAAGATGAATGGCGAGGCTCGCGCAGTGCATCGGATTCTGAGATAGAAACTGTCCGGTTCTAGATCGCGTGGCGGTTGGCAAGGGCGCGGTCCATCGTAACTTCATCGACAAATTCGAGATCTGAGCCGACGGGCATTCCCATCGCGATGCGTGTGACAAAGACGCCCAGCGGTTTTAGCAGCCGAGCAATGTAGTTTGCTGTCGCTTCGCCTTCGGTCGTCGGATTTGTCGCGATTATGATTTCTTTTACTTCGACGCCGTCGTTGTTTTCAGGCGTTAATCGCGGAAGTAAGTTTGCGAGCATCAACTCATCCGGACCGACACCGCGCATCGGTGACAAACTCCCATGCAGCACGTGATACATGCCCTTATATGAGCGCGTTTTTTCGACGGCGACGAGATTATAAGGTTCTTCGATAATACAAATGATCGAGCGGTCGCGCTTCGGGTTAGCACAATAGAGACACGGATCAACGTCGGTGAGATTATTGCACGTCGAGCAAAAAACGATCTTCTCTTTTACTTCAATTAACGCACTTGCAAACTGCTCAACTTCACTCAAAGGCCGCCGCAGCACGTAAAACGCCAGCCGCTGCGCCGACTTTTGGCCGACGCCGGGCAGGCGTTTGAATTCGTCAATTAATTTTGCGACGGGTTCTGAGTAATCCAACATTTAAGAAAGTTTCAACCCTAAGACGCTAAGATGCAAAGCCGCAAAGAAAATACCAAATCGAACCTTGCGTCCTCGGCGGTCTTTGCGACTTTGCGCTAAAAAGAACTTACACCAATCCCGGCGGCAGCATTCCGCCGAGTTTGCCTTTTAGCGATTCCTCGACCTTGCGTTTTGCTTCGTTAAGAGCAGCGACGGTCAGGTCTTGCAGCATCTCGACATCACCGTCTTTTACAAGATCCGGCGAAATCGTAAGTGCGAGCACTTCAAAATCGCCACGCATTTTCACATTTACGGCGCCGCCGCCGGCAGCGGCCTCGACGGTCATGTTCTTCATCTCGCGGCCCATCTGCTCTTGCATCTGCTGAGCCTGTTGCATCATCGAGTTCAAATCTAATCCACCTGGTAGTTTCATATCTCCTCACGAAAAAAACGTTAAATTAAGTGTATCATTGCCGCCCAAAAAGGCGTTTGTGAAAGGCGGAAAAAAGATAGATAATCTCGACATGACAATAGAAGATTTATATCTGGCGTTCATCGGCTGCGGCGTTATGGGCGAATCGATGATCGCCGGGCTGGTAAAAAATAATTTGGTTGACGCAGCTACTATTGCAGCGAGCCATCCGCGTGAAAACCGCCGCACGGAATTGGCCGACAAATATGGCGTGAATGCGTTTGAGAGCAACGCCGAGGCCGCAAAGTTGGTCGCCGGACATAAAGATTCTGCCGTAATTCTCTGCGTAAAACCTCAGCGGCTCGAACGAGTTCTGAACGATCTTAGAGGCGTGCTCAAAGTCGATCAGCTTGTCATCTCAATCGTTGCCGGCGCACGAATCGAATATCTCGCCGAGCAACTCGGCACCGCAAAGATCGTCCGCGCGATGCCGAATACTCCGTCGCAGATCGGCGCCGGAATCACGGCGTGGACCTGCACCAAAGCAGTCGGCGACGCCGAACGCGAGCATGTTCGCGAGCTGCTAAAAGCGCTCGGCAAAGAACTTTTTGTCGAGACAGAGAACATGATCGACATGGCGACTTCGCTGTCTGCGACCGGGCCGACCTACATTTTTATGGTTATGGAAGCGCTCACCGACGCCGGCGTGCATCTCGGTTTTTCGCGCGATATGGCAAAGGAACTCGTTCAGGAAACGATGCTCGGCTCGGTCAAGTTCGCTATAGAATCGCACAAGCACCCGGCCGAACTCCGCAACATGGTCACATCACCCGGCGGGACTTCTGCCGAAGCAATTTATCAGATGGAAAAAGGAACGCTGCGGACCGTGCTCTCCAAAGCAGTGTACGCAGCGTATAAACGTGCTGTCGATCTCGGCAAAAAATAGCCGCTACTTCAAATACTTCTCAAACCAATCAAGATTGCTCTGCATGGCGGCGAGCTGCATTTTTGGCTCATTCGGCCCGTGTGGTTGTCGCGGCAGGACGATCATCCGCGTCGGAACGCCTTGCTGCTTTAGAGCGTTATAGAATTCGTAACCTTGCGAGATTGGCACGCGGATGTCGGACTCGCCGTGCTGGATCATCGTTGGCGTTGTCACGCCTTTGATATTGAACATCGCCGAGTGCTTCATGTAAGTCTCGGGAACTTCCCACGACTGGCCGCCGAAATAATCCGGAATAAACGCCGGAATGTCGGCCGTGCCGTTAAAGCTCATCATGTTCGTTACGGGCGCGCCGGCGGAGGCGGCTTTGAAACGTTTTGTTTTCGTCACGATTGTTGAGGTCATATAACCGCCGTAGCTCCAGCCCATGACGCCGAGCCGATTCGAGTCGGCAACGCCCATCGCGATCACATGATCGACGCCGGTCATCAAATCTTCGTAATCCATGCCGCCCCAATCTTTGATATTTGCTCGACGAAATTCGGTTCCGTAGCCGCTTGAGCCACGAGGATTCGGTCGTAGAACGGCGAAACCTCTTGACGCGAAAGTCGCGATCGGATATACGCCGCGACCGCCGATGAAGCTTTGCTGAAATACGCCAGCCGGGCCGCCGTGAATGTTAAGAATCAGCGGTACTTTGCTGCCGGCGACGTAGTTGTTCGGGTAAGTTAGCAGGCCTTCGATCTCGCGGCCGTCCTTGCTCTTCCACCTGATGACTTCGGTTTTGCCGACAGCCATTTTCGCGGCCTCTGCGTTCGCCCACGAAACTTGTGTCGGCTCGGTGTCATTAAACTTTGCGATAAACGCTTCCGGAGGTTTTGTCGAATTTTGCATCACCATGCCGAACGCAGTCGAATTACCGTTGATATTGACGCCCGTCACTACGCCATCGGCATATTGGCTTTGACGAATCGTGCCGGCGGCGACATCGACGCTGTACATCGCCGTACCGAGGCCTCTCGCCTCGACAAAATACAACCGTGACGAATCGCCGTGCCAGCCGACGATATTGGGCTGGCCGTCATGCGAGAGCGGCATAACCTTGCCTGAGCCGCCCGATGCCGGCATGAGTACGATATTGTTGCTCTGTGCCCAACGCACCGGAAGGTCGCTGACGACCATCGCGATCCACTTGCCGTCGGGTGAATATGTCGGAGACGTTTCTGCGGCCTTGGTCGCGGCAAGCGGCGTTACTTTGGCGCTCGCAACATCGACAATCGCGATGTCAGAGGTTGGCCAAAAATCAGCACGCGGATCGCTCACGTGACTAAAAACTATTTTCGTGCCATCCGCCGACCACTCGAAACCGCTCACGCTGCGATTGTCGGTTGTAAGTTTGCGTGATTCGCGCTTGCCGTTTGCGTCTTTTACGACGGGCATAACGTAGAGCCGCGACATTTTTATGTTCTCATCAACCCAGCGAAAATCATTACGAGCTTTGTCGTTTTTCTCTTCGTCGTCGGACTTCGTGTCGGCCATCGCGTAGGCGATCCACTTGCCGTCAGGCGACCAATCGAAATCACCGACGCCAGATTTGATGTCCGTAATCATCTCAGCCTCGCCACCGCCGACACGCATCAGATAAAGATTGCTTTTATTATCCTTACGGGTTGATGTGAACGCGATCCATTTGCCGTCCGGCGACCATTTCGGATTTGTCGAAGATTTGTCGGCAAATGTAAGTTGCGTACTCTCCTTCCCGTCGGTCGACGAAAGCCAAATTTGCGAAACATACTCGCTTTTATCGGCGGCCATCACTTCGTTCGAAACCGTGTAAACAACCCGTCCCGCGTCAGGCGAAACCCGCGGTGTGCCAATGGCCTTGACCTTTACCTGCATCTCCGGTGACCAAGTGTTTTGTGCAAACGCCACGACCGAAGACATAAAAATAGCGACAAAAACAATAGCGAATCTTTTCATTTTTTCCTCCGAAAGCTGATCACGCGAAGCTACATTTCGCGCCTCACGATCTAGTTTGTTCAAGTGTGAATTTCCACACCATTCTACTCTGCTTTTCGTCAAAAATATACTTGCCCTCGATCACAAGCCAATGGCCGAGAAACTGCCAGCGGCCCGGCGCGAGCTTGTTGAAGAGCGGCACCGCAAGCTCACTATCGATCGCGTCGAGCAGAGCGCGGTTTTGAGCGTCGAGTTTTTGATCGCCGCGGCGGCCGTTGCCGGTGTAGAGAATAGTGTTTGCCGATTCGCCGCGGGTGTCGGGATAGCACGGATTTATGCGGCCAAAATCGGTCAATAGCGAGATAAGTCGCCCGTTGCGCTGGTAGATTCCATGCCGTGTTTTGTGGGTCTCACCTACGTCTGACCACGATAAATTCGCATTTTCGGTGCGATTATTAGCTGAAACAATATCACGCATAAGTTTTCTTTATCTCCCCTTGACTAACGTGCGACCTGAGACTAAGATGTTGTCGAAACATCCACATCACGGATAGGTTCTTCGCACGGTTCTTTTGATTTAGCATTGATGATGGCTTCCATCCGCAACGGGGACGTTTCTTTAGTTCTATGCTCAACCCGACGATTCCTAGAGCCTCTCTGCGTCGTTTTGAGCTGTTCAATTCTTACAAAAACTTAGGAGGATTAAATGAAAAAAATCGTAATAGTCGCACTTGGCGTCGCTTTTGGCTTTGTCGCTTTGGGTCTCATAACTCTTCAGAGCGAAGGCCAGGAAGAAAAGTTTAGAAAAAGCAAAGATGCTATTCCAAATCGGTACATTGTCGTTATCGACGATTCGGCTGCCGGCGGACTTGGCGAAAATTCATTTGCCGACGCGGTCGCCGCTGAACTCAGCATGACCTACGGCGGTAAGGTCGATAAAGTTTTTCGCCACGCGCTAAACGGCTACTCCGTCGAAATGTCTGAGAAAGAAGCGGAAACTCTGAGCGAAGACGCGCGGGTAAAATTTGTCGAGGAGGACAGCGAGGTCTCGATCAAGGCTGTTCAGTCGCCCGCGACCTTCGGCATCGATCGCATCGATCAACGCAACTTGCCGCTTAGCAATAGCTATACGTATAACTTTACCGGCGCGGGCGTAAATACTTACGTCATCGACACCGGCGTTCGTTTTACGCACAACGAATTTACGGGTCGCACCGGAGCGAGTTTCGACGCTATCGGCGACGGACAAAATGGCAACGATTGTAACGGTCACGGCACGCACGTCGCCGGAACCGTCGCCGGCACAACCTACGGAGTCGCTAAGGGAGCAACCGTTCACCGCGTCCGCGTCCTTAATTGCCAGGGCTCGGGCACGAATGCAGGCGTCATTGCCGGCGTCGATTGGGTAACCGCGAATCGTGTTCTTCCTGCCGTCGCAAACATGAGTCTCGGCGGCGGAGCGAGCAGCGCGCTCGACACGGCCGTCAACAACTCGATAAATTCGGGCGTCACATACGCCGTTGCCGCCGGTAACAGCAATGTGGACGCATGCGGTTCGTCACCTGCCCGCGCACCGGCGGCGATCACGGTCGGCTCGACGACCAATACGGACGCGCGATCTTCGTTCTCGAATTTCGGAACATGTCTCGACATTTTTGCGCCCGGTTCGAGCATCACGTCGGCGTGGTACACGAGTGACACAGCCACAAACACGATCAGCGGAACGTCCATGGCGTCGCCGCATGTCGCAGGCGTAGCCGCTCTTTATTTGCATCAAAACGGCAATCAGTCACCGGCAACTGTTAGAAATGCGCTCGTCGCAGCAGCGACGAGCGGCGTGGTTACAGGCGCCGGAACTGGCTCGCCAAATCTCCTGTTGTATTCGTTCTTTGGAGCCCCGCCGCCTACTCCAACGCCGACGCCGACACCTCCGCCGGGTGGTGCAGAATTGCTCGTCAATGGCGGATTCGAAGGCAGCTCGAGCCCATGGGTCACGTCCGGCACGGGCTATGCGTGGTCAACAGGTGCTTATCCGCAAGCCGGAACGGGGTACTCGATCCTGGGTCTCTCAAACAACGCAACCGGACAGGCATATCAGCAGGTCTCAGTACCGACGACCGCAAGCGGGGCGTTTACGTTCTGGCTCAACGTCACCTCGAGCGAAACTACGACAACGACCGTTTACGATCGCCTTTTTGTTGAGGTGCGAAACACGAGCGGAGCACTGCTCGCGACGGTCGCAACCTACAGCAATCTAAATAAAGGGACCGCCGGAGTTTACACGCAACGATCCTTCAATCTTTCTGCGTACCGCGGCCAGACTGTGAGGGTTCAGTTCCGTTCGACCATGGACAGCTCGCTGACAACCTCGTTCCGAGTCGATACCGTTTCGCTGCGATAGCGGCTGGGACTGTTGAATTGGCTTTGGGGACGGCGTAGGCTGTCCCCTTTTTTATTTTTCGCGTAAAATCTCGTCAAGTGATCATCAACCTCATCTCAAAGACGTGGAAGCTGCTGCCGCGAAACGCGCGTACATTCCTCACGCGCAGAGTGCAG
>JANOGL010000147.1:0-4660 GCA_031405985.1 Acidobacteriota bacterium
CAAATGCCGCCGTCGCACGCCGCCGCGCTGATGGCGATGAAGAATGGAGAGAAATTATGATACGCATTTTACTTGGTATTTTTTTTCTAGCGACGCTTTCGGTCTTCTGTCTCGGTCAACAGACAGATGAAAATTGGCAACGATTTTCTCCGCAAACAGATGAGTTTGCAGTCGATACTCCAGTTCAATTGAAACAACTTGGTGACAATGAGATGAAGTCGTCTCGAAGATACAACGGATCAATAAACGGTGCGTATCTTTATGTTTTCTCCGATCCAGTAAAGTCCAAGCATTATTCTTCGTCCATAAAAAGATTCCTCTCGGATTGGGGACAAGCAACAGACACCATCAAACTTGATGAACGGGGATCGAGTACTCATTCTTTCAAAGATCCTTTTGGTTTTTGGCAGCACGTAGTTTTTGTTAGCACAGAAACACGAATCTATGTTGCTCAAACTGTCACAAAAAATCAGTCAAATGAAGTTGTAAGTCGCTTTATCAAATCTTTTGGCCTCGGTGAAAAGCGTTTTGTGCAGAAAGAGGAAAAAGATACAGCCAATACAAAAGCACTTGCCGACAAGCCACCAACAATATCGATCAGTGACGGCGGTGGTCAGGGCTCAGGAAGTGGTCGTGGATCTGGTATGGGTTCCGGTTCAGGATCTGGCTCAGGTTCTGGCATCGGTTCTGGACCGACGCCGCAACCTTCCCCTAAACAAACGGCTCCTATGCGGTTATTATCCAGACCAAAACCGGCATATACTGACCTCGCTCGATTCTATGAAATCTCAGGAACGGTGGTCGCAAGGGTCACGTTCTTGGCATCTGGTGAAGTTGGTTCAGTCTCTCCGATAAGGAGCTTGCCGTTTGGACTTACAGATAAGGCAATTGCTGCCGCAAAGGCAATGCGATTCACACCCGCATATCTAGATGGCAAACCAATTTCGGTAACAAGGATGGTCGAGTATTCCTTCGTACTTTATTAATGCTGCCGATCACCGAACAAGAAAATCCTGCGACCTCTGAGATCGACAAAGTCTCGACGCTCGATGCTGTTCGGTTGATCAACGCTGAGGACAAAAAAGTTGCGGCGGCGGTGGAAAAAGTTTTGCCTGAGATCGCAGCGGCGATAGATAAAATTGTCGAGCGGCTACAGAACGGCGGGCGTTTGTTTTATGTCGGAACAGGCACGAGCGGACGGCTCGGCGTACTCGATGCCGGCGAGATTCCGCCGACGTTTGGCGTCGGACACGAACTCGTCCAGGGCGTGATCGCCGGCGGCTACGACGCACTCTACAAAGCCACCGAGGCGAGCGAAGACAACCGCGAAGCAGGTGCCGAGGACCTGAAAACACGAGGTTTAACTGCAAAAGACGCCGCCGTCGGCCTTGCCGCATCGGGCCGCACGCCTTACACAATCGGTGCCGTCGAATATGCTCGCAAGCTTGGCTGCTTTACGGCTTGCATCACTTGTGTTCCCGATTCCGCGATCACAAAATCCGTCGATGTCGCAATCGTTCCAATCGTCGGCCCCGAAGCTCTCACCGGCTCGACGCGAATGAAAGCCGGCACCGCGCAAAAGATGATCTTGAACATGATCTCAACCGTCGCGATGATACGCCTCGGCTACGTCCACGGCAACCGCATGACCGGCGTCCGAGCGTCGAACGAAAAACTAAAGGACCGTGCGTTGCGTATTTTTATGACGGAGACAGGAATTATTGATAAAGACAAGGCGAACGAAATTTTGACGAGAACAAATTTTTCGATCAAAGACGCAATCGAAATAACTAAGGATATCACGCTTATAAAAGAATTGGAGTAGAATATGTCCATGAACGCCGTATCCGATCTTGTCGTGCCAAAAGAGCTTTTGAACAAACTTCATCTATCTCCGGACGAGATGTTGATCGAGCTTGCGACTCACCTTTATGCGGTCAGACGGTTAAACATGGGCCAGGCCCGACGCTTGGCGAATCTCGATCTTATGTCATTTCAAAGTGAACTGGCTAAAAGGAATATCTATATTAACTACACGGTCGAGGACCTAAGGAACGACGTCGCCACACTCGATAAACTTTTTGAACGAACTGAAAAATGATAGTCGTCAGCGACACTTCTCCGATCACTAATCTAATCGAGATAGGGCGCCTTGATCTTCTGCGTGGGCTCTTCAAAACGGTACTGATACCGCCGGCAGTCTTCCGTGAAGCAACATACCTGGAACATATTCGAATCGAAATAGAGAACTGCGACTGGATCGAGGTCGTCGACCTGACGAGTCGTGACCTTTATAACACATTGGCAGAAAATTTAGATCCGGGCGAGGCCGAAGCGATTTCGCTCGCGATCGAGTTGTCTGCCGACGCGATCCTCATCGACGAAGCCGACGGTCGAAGAGAAGCTCACAGACTCGGTATCTTTGTGACCGGACTTCTCGGTGTGTTAATTCGTGCAAAGAAACAAGGTTTGATTCCAGCTATCAAACCAGACATCGAACGGCTGATTGCCACTTCAGATTTTTGGTTGGGACAAGATGTGATCGCAGAAGCCTTGTTACTTGCGGGCGAAAAATAAATGCAAACAGTCGATCTCATAATTATCTTCGGCTATCTGATCGGCATTACGGCGTTCGGGATCTGGTTCGCGGGCAAGCAAAAGACGACCGAGGATTATTTCGTCGGCGACCGGAGCGTGCCGTGGTGGGCGATCGCGATGTCGATCGTCGCCACCGAGACGAGCACGATCACGTTTGTGTCGGTGCCGGGAATCGCGTTTGCAAAAGGCGGCAATTTCCAGTTTCTTCAACTCGTTTTCGGCTACATGCTCGGCCGCATCGTGATCTCGCTGGTCTTTATTCCGCTGTATTTTAAGGGCGATTTGCAGACTGTTTACCAGCTACTGGGCGAACGTTTTGGAAACCGCGTAAAGATGCTCGCGTCCGGCCTTTTTGTCATTATGCGCAACATCGCCGACGGCGTTCGACTGCTGCTCACAGCGATCGTGCTTGCGGCGGTTTACAGATCATTTAACCCGAACGCCGACCCAACAACGATAATCGTCGGCTCGATAATCCTGCTTGGGCTGGTGATGATCGTGTTTACGTTTTACGGTGGAATGGAGGCGGTCATTTGGGTCGAGGTCGTGCAGCTCGTGATCTACATCGGCGGTGCAATCGCGGCTGCGGTGGTGCTGCTGCAAAATATCGATGGCGGTTTTTCGACTGTGATGAACGTCGGCAGTCAGTTCGACAAATTCGATGTGTTCGATTTTAATCTCGACTTTGCAAAAACCTATACGTTCTGGGGCGGGCTGCTTGGTGGCTGCTTTTTGACGATGTCCACGCACGGGACTGATCAGTATTTAGTGCAGCGCTATTTGTGCACAAACAAGTCATCGTCCGCCGCGACCGCTTTGCTCGCATCGGGCGGTGTTGTGCTGGCGCAGTTCATTGGATTTTTGTTTATCGGAGCTTTACTGTTCGCATTTTACGCGCCGTTCAACTCACCCGAATACTCGCAAGCCGGTGTCGCGGGCAGCGGCGTTGCCGGAACATTTCCATTCGCCAAACCCGATCAGGTTTTTCCTAATTTCATAACTGAACACATGCCCGCTGGGTTGTCCGGGTTGGTCGTCGCAGCGATTTTCGCCGCTGCGCTCTCGTCCAGCTTGAATTCGATCGCCGCGACCGCTATCAACGACCTCTACAAACCGTTCGCAAAAAGCGTAACCGACAGTCAGCTCTTAAAACTCTCAGGCGTACTGACCGTCGTAATCGGCATAATTCAAATTATGGTTGCGATCGCGTTTATGACGACCGGCGAATCCGCGCTGAATATAGCGCTGTCAGTCGCGTCGCTTTTTAACGGACCGGTGCTCGGCGTATTTTTGATCGGCACGTTTGTAAAACGCGCAAAAGAGATTCACGCGCTCGTCGGGATGCTCGCGAGCATGTCGCTCATGATTTACATCCTGCTCGCATTCAACGGATTTGTTCCCGGCCCGAGAATCGCGTGGCCGTGGTACGCACTTATCGGGAGCCTGACGACGTTTGCGGTCGCGACGATCGCGAGTTTATTTATTAAAAGTAATGATGAAGTCACTGTTTAGTTTAATTTTGCTTTTTGCGATCAACGCAAATCTTGCTTTCTCTGCGTCTCCGCGTCTCGGCGGTTCAAACTTCGAGCCGTCACAAAAATCGTGGAAGGCCGCCGACAAACTTCTAAAAAAAATGTCGGTCGAGGAAAAGGTCGGCCAGCTCGTCCACATCGGCGTCAACGCCCGGTTTGCAAATCAGGACAGCGCGTTCTTTCGTGATCTCAAACGCCACGTCGTCGAAAACAATATCGGCGGCGTGATATTTTTCGGCGCGCCGATCTATGAAACGACGCACCTCATCAACCGTTTGCAAGAGAATGCAAAATTGCCGCTGCTGATGTCGCTCGACGCTGAGACAGGTATCGGAATGCGTTTTGAGGACGCGACGAATTTTCCCTGGGCGATGGCAGTCGCGGCGACCGGCGAGCCTGAATTCGCACGCCGAATGGGAGTCATCACTGGCCGCGAAGCTCGCGCCATCGGCATCGGGCACGTTTACGCGCCCGTGCTCGACGTCAATAACAACGCGGCGAATCCTGTTATCAACGTACGCAGCTTTGGC
>JANOGL010000148.1:0-2368 GCA_031405985.1 Acidobacteriota bacterium
CGAAGGCAATGAAAAGGCGGCCGTCGAGGCCGCCTCTCGTGTCGTGTTATGGATCGGGTTAGACGTCGTTTCGTTCGCCCTTAGATTTACTCATCCCGCTCGCGGCCTGAGTCTGTGGTAGCGGAGCTCCAACTGCGTCGGATTTGACCAGCAGTTCATCGTCCTCCGAGTCGGACGATACATCACTCACGATCATCTTCCCCGACTGCTTTCTGAACGTTAGAGCGATACCGTCAAAACCTACAGTTACAAAATCCCCGGTCTCCACTTGCTGCGTCGCCACCAAGTTCGAAAGCGGGTAGACCAGGAATCGTTCGATCGCACGTTTGAGGTGCCGGGCACCGTACTTGAGATCGATCCCTTCGCCCAACAAGAATTCCTTCGCCTCGTCCGTGCATTCGAAAATGAACTTCGTGCCAGCGGACTCCGTGATCCGATCCTGCACCGCCGTTAGTTCGATCGTGAGGATCTTCCGCAGATGATGTTCTTTCAAACTACGGAATACGACAACCTTGTCGATCCGGTTCATGAACTCGGGCGAGAATTTTCGTTTCGCCGCTTCGAGTGCCGTGCGATAGATCTTCGTGTCGATCTCGTTATCTTCCTGAGGACGGCCCGCCTTCGTCGGAGCAAAGCCGATACCACCCGAGATCATGTCTGACATTTCACGCGCACCGAGATTCGAGGTCATGATGACCACCGACCTCGAAAAATCGACACGCCTGTTATCGCCGAGCGTGAGCGTTGCTTTGTCAAGAATGCCGAGCAAAAGCTGCCATAGCGAATCCGACGCCTTTTCGATCTCATCAAAAAGCACGAATGTCAGCTTGGTATCTTCGGTGTGTGACTTGTCGAGATTTTCCTGCGTGAGCATCGGCGACGTTTCGCGATGGCCGAGGTATCCCGGAGGCGAGCCGATCAGTTTGGCGATCTCATGCGAATGCTGAAACTCAGCACAGTCGATCTTGACGACCGAATACGGATCGTTGAAAAGCACTTCAGTCGCGGCTTCGACAACGCGAGTTTTACCCGAACCGGTTGGGCCTAGAAACAGCATCGTGCCGATCGGCCGCGAAGGATTATTCATCCCAGCGAGATAAATTTGAAAAAGTCCGCTCAAGCGCCGCACGGCTCTTTCCTGCCCGACGATCAAGCTCGACAGTTTATCTTCAAACTCGGCGGCACGGGGGCTTTTTCGCTCGGGGTCGAGCAAGATTCCTTTACCCGTGTCTTTTTTCTTTGCCGCTTCCTGTTTCATCTTTTTCTCCTTTAGCGAAACTTAACTGCTTCCGCATACATCAGAACGATTTCCGCTCCGGTCACTTGCCGGGAGGGCGACTAGTGCCGACAACAATGATGATTTCAATAGATTGTGCGTTGGCTGGACTTTGGATTCTGGGACTAAGTCCAGAAAGAGTGGCTGCGGGTATGAAGGCCCGTGCCAAGTTATGTTTAGCACAATTTAATAATCTATTGCAAGAGCAAATTGAAAACGATCATTCAAACAGATGCTGCTTTGCAAATTGAAGCTCGTCACTGTAATAAACGCGCGGCTTAGAATCAGCAGCTTTAGCTTTTAGCAGTGAAGTCGAATATGCAAATTTGCGCTCGGTTTCGGGATACTTCATAAGGTCGAGAAGTGTCGCGAAAATATTCGCGTGCGTTGCGCGAAAATGCGCATCGACGTTGGGCAGGTTCCGCGCCCGGGCGATCATCATCAGTGGAACATTTGCCTCAGGTTTTGTTTCGTCGCAGTGCGAAGTTACCGAACCGTTCTCACGCAGAGTTTGTCCGTGATCGGATGTGTAAATGTAAATCGTATTGGCGGCCGGACCGTCTTTAAAGAGTGTAGCGAAAAAACTTTCTAGATTGTATGTGACAGCTTCGTCATACATTAGGCGCATGGTCTCTTCGTGCTGTGTAAGATCGTAGTCGGCCGGCAAAGCATCGAGAACTTCGCCGTAGCGTTCGTTTGGAAAAGAGTTTTCGTAACGCAAATGCACGCCGTACTTATGCACCCAAATAAAATTACCGGTCGACGAACTCAAAACTTCGTTCACGCGCCGTGCTATCTCGGCATCGCGTTCGTAGCGATGTAGCTGCGCGAGGTCGTCGGCTTTCGTCCAACTGCCGTAGTCGGGAATGTCCGACTCTTTGCCGAGCCACTGAACGTTAGTGTGTCCGTCGTAATAATGGTTTTTATAACCCACGGCCAGCGCGTATTGAAAGATCGTCGGCCAACGATAAATTTCAAACTTTTTGTCGGGCAGTTGATTGAGGCCGGTGAGTAGCAATGGATTCGAAGTGTGACTGCAGGTCGTTCCCGCGACGGCGATGCCCCAATTTGCGATCGCACCTTTTTTATTCA
>JANOGL010000249.1:0-2860 GCA_031405985.1 Acidobacteriota bacterium
CCATATCGTTTGAAATGATAACAAGAATATCGCAGAATCGCAGACGTGACACCGGTTTCTAGAGTTCTTTGATACACCACAATGGAAACGGGTAAGAGAGGTAACCCAAATCTTGCACGAGGCATGGGACGACGTGGATTGGGCTTTTAAACAAGCTGGTGGCGATATTTTTCGGAGGTAGAGACTGAAAATGCGAAAGTATATGTTGTTGTGCTTCATCTATATGTCAGCGACGACTTTGGTGACTCAGGCACAATCTTTGGTCATGAACGCTAGAATTGTTGCGCCTACTTGTCGTGGTCAGTCCTTGGTGGTGCGGGTTGAACTAATGAATTCGGGTAAGTCAACAGTCGTAATCGATGCGAACCAACTCGGATCTCGGATTTATCTCGACACACTAAAAAAAAATGCGAGAGTCCCTTCAGTTGCCTATGAGCGCGGGGCGGATTATTTTCCGTCACGGCATTATCAGCCTCGATGGGTAGTGTTAAAACCTAAGGAGGGTTTTTCATCTGAGCTATTATTGTCCCTGGAAGACGAGGCATTTTTTAGACAAGGAAACCGATTTCGTGTAGGCATAAGCTATCAGCAAAATGCAGCGTTGTCGGACCCGAAAGGTGAAGTTTGGATAGGCGCCGTTAGTTCTAACAACGTTTCGTTCCCTCTAAGTGATTGCAAACGACCAGCAGTGAGACCTTAGGCTTAGTATTCGACTCAAATCGCACAGACGCCGCAAGTCAGCTATTTGACAACCGATCATTTGGGCAGCCCTAGAGTCATTACCGATCAACTTGGAGCAGTTACCAATCGCAAGGACTTCTCAGCATTCGGCGAAGAAACCATCACGGCTCAAAGGACAAGCGGTCTTAAGTACCAGCCTGACAATATTCGTCAGGACTACACGGGTTATCAAAAAGACGACGAGAGCGGTCTTGAGTTTGCACAGGCGCGTTATTACAACGCCGGACATGGACGATTTACATCCGTTGACCCGCTGACGGCCAGCGCTTCGATTCGGAATCCGCAGACATTCAACCGTTACAGCTACGTTCTGAACAGTCCGTACAAGTTTGTTGACCCACTGGGATTGCTTTCTTCGTCAACCGGCGCCTGCGGACAATGGTGTCCAGGATACTCCTCTTCAAGCTGGAGTGGAATTATCCCATTTGACAGCTTGGAAGGTCGCGGCGGTCAAGTACTTCAGTCGGCTAAACCACCGCCACCACCACCCGATCACGAGGCCCAACACAATGCAGAGCCACCGCCTGCACCAACTGCCGAGGAAAATGCCGAACCATCGGTGTTCAATAAATTTACAGTTATACTTGCATATGGAGAATCAGGAAGCGGCGATAACAATCTTGGTGAAAATCTGAAACGTGCCGCTCTTACTAGGGGTGTAGAATTAGAAGCACAGGGTTTTGCCGTAATCTATGCACCAATTTCCACAAAAGAGGGATTTCAAGGAGTTTTAGATACAGCAGCACAGACCTACTACCCTACAGTTGGGATTGAACTTTGGGCACACGGCGCAAACGATAGAATTTATATCGGAACTGTGACTTCAAATTCAAATAAGATTCTCATGGAAGACGTAAAAAACCTGAAAAACAGCTCTAAAACTTTAAGTTACATCCGGATGCATTCTTGTTATACAGGAAAACGTGACGACGGTATTGCCGCGGCCCTTGCAAATCAGCTAAAAATCACGGTATATGCTCCCACTGAGGGAACAATATTCTCCAGCAAACCAGATAGGATTACACATCGCGGCATTTTTCCTAATAAAGGGCCTGCTTATCTAATTCCCGATGGTGGATCTTGGCGCAAATTTCCCTTATAAAAACATTTTTGAAGGACAAAGCCATGGAAAAGAAAAAGAAAATGAGTATGTCAAATTTCGTAGTGCTCTTAGTCATCTTACAGTTGACTTTTGTTTGCTCCTGCTCATCGGTGAATTCAGCTAACCACCGTGATAGTAATATTAATTCGATATCCCCTGTGGCTTACAATGAAGAAACTAAGTCGCAAACCGCAGACGATGTTCAACCGAAAGAAAATACTTTTGATGTCGAGTCGTTGTGCAATGAATTGCGGAATATTAAGCGAATGCCGCACGAAGCCCAAGAGACGGCCGATGATCCAATTTACGACGGATTAATCGCGATGGGGGTTAAAGCAATACCATGCCTCGTGGAGAAAGTCACTGACACGACCGTTATTGAGGACCCACGTGAAGCTCCACATGTTCATGGTTTTACAGTGGGCGACGCTGCTGTATTTATGCTTCATAGAATTACAAAAGAGCCGATAGAGGAAATCCTGGTCGGTAATTATAAAGATGAATGGAAGACCAATGGCGTGTATGCGTACTTTTCATACGTTGAAAAACTTGAAAACAGGAAGAAAATTCAGCTTTGGTGGAAAAATTGGATGAAGGAGAATTTTAAGAATTGAAGATTCACGCCTTAAGCATTTACTCGGTAAAAGATAACGAAATAGGATTGGGGTCATCTATGAAGTTACCCCTGGATGTCAAGCGCACGTGTAACGGGCACGCGTTTGATGGTGTGAAATTGGGTTGGTTGACTGGGTTCTGACAAAAGAACAAACCTGCCTCTCCCGAATGCATCGGGATTAGAATTTCTTTCAATCTCGCTTACGCCTGTTTTAGGCGAAGCCATCATCTATTCGTGCAATCCCGATATATCGGGATGCTACATGAAACCCCGACTCGTCGGGGCTCCAGTCCATGCTCTATATCGAGATGGCTGGCCGTGCCATCAGACCTTCAGAGACTGAAAGGTGACCCTGTTCACCTCTCCTGACCCCTCGCAAATGCCACTCGCGATTCAAAAAC
>JANOGL010000154.1:0-1538 GCA_031405985.1 Acidobacteriota bacterium
TGTCAATCGAAGTTTCGTCAACTTTGACCTCGACGTTGATCGTGGACATATCGGCGATCGTCATCAACGCGGTGGTCGATAGACCTGCGACGGCGAACGTGCCAACCTTCGACGGGATCTCTGCGACGACGCCATTGATCGGTGCGGTTACGACTGTTTTGTCACGCTGGCTCCGCTGTCCGCGAAGCACCGCCGACTGTTGGGTTGCGCGCGACTGACTGCTTTGGACACTGATGTTTGCCGTGTCGACCGAACGCCTGGCATCGCGAACTGCGACGTTCTGCTGAGCAAGCCGAACCTGGGCATCACGAACACCGAGCTGCCGAGCGGCAAAATTCGACTTCGCCGTATTTAACGAAGCACGAGCGGTGTCGAGCCGATCTTTTGACTCGTCGTAAATCTGACGCGAGATCACGCCGCTCTCGAGTAGCTGTTGATTGCGGCTCAATTCACGCGAAGCCGCGTTAAATTCGACCTGTGCACGATCGACGTCCGTTTGCCCCGCGATCACCTGCTGTCTGGCGGTATCGACGGCGACCTGGGCGACGTTTAATTGCTGCTGAGCCTGTGCGAGATTATTCTGCGCGGCCGCGACCTGCGACTGCGAAACACGAACGTCATCCTGCGCTCCCTGATATGCCGCAAGCTGAGCATCAGCACTGGACGAAAGCTGATCGGGATCGAGACGAACGAGAATCTCGCCTTTCTCGACGGTTTCGCCTTCCTTCTTGGTGATCTCCTCGATTCGGCCCTGCACCTCGCTCGTCAGGTTGACGAACTGAATAGGGCGCACCTCGCCGGACGAAGTCACCGTCGAACGGAGCTCTTTGCGCGTTTCGACCTTTACGAGGGTGACCTCGGGCGTGTCGGTTCGGGTCGCCAAGATGCTGCCGACGATAATAATTAAAAGAAGAGCACCAACCACGGCTCCGATGATGATTTTCTTTTTACGGCTCAATGCCATTTGAAATTTTTCCTCTCAAACAAAAATTACCTAAAAGTATAGCTGAAAGCGGGTTGCCTGTCGTTCAAAGCGGGTATTACGACGCCGTTTTTGGCATTGTTTCAAAAAAGTGGGCAGGGCGGGCACGGCAAGGGCGGCGTAAAATTCGATATTCAAACAAACAGCACCGAGATGGAAAGATCGACAATTCGAATCGCAAATCAGTTCATCCGCCCACAACGAATCGCAACGGTTGTGGCCCTGCCACAACACTCGCATGTCTTGTGCGCCAGCATCGCAGGTCTGATGCTAATCCTGGCTAATCCTTGACCCTGATCCTGACCCTACTCCACTGCAAAAAAAGCCGCTCCGTTTAAGAAAAGGCCTTTTCACCTTTACCCGACGCCCGGGCAAAACCTGTAAAATCTGCTGGGAAGTTTGTGAATGTGCGGTCATGAGAAGTTTATGTGTGTCCATTAGTTGTTTGCGTGCTTTCCTCGCGTCCGTTAACGCTTCCCGTGTTTGTAAAAGCGCTTTCAAAATTCGTTTTTAAGCGTCCGTCGCTCATAAATGCTCGTCCAGCGCTCGTTTTTAC
>JANOGL010000196.1:0-13567 GCA_031405985.1 Acidobacteriota bacterium
GTGTCTCCGCTACGATAAGGACGAGATTTTTTCCACGGCTCGGCGTATTTTGTGTATTTTGCCTCCACGATGTCGATGGAAGTTGGACCGTAAGATTCTTCTTTTATCGTAAGTCCGAGACCGTTAAGATGCTTTGCAGTCTTTCCGGCACTTACTGACGAACCGGACACAATCTGGAAAATCTCTTCGATAACGGTCATGTCGTTTTCATTATACGTCCATGTCGAATAAGCCCCCGTCGATGAAGTCGATTTTACCGGCCTCAGCGTGTCAGGATTGTAATTAAGCGTCGATGTCCGTCCGTTCGCATCGGTCGAAGATTTAAGCAAGCCCGTATTTTCATCATAAACCGTGCTCGTCGTGATCCTGTGCGGCGAATTTACATCCGCCGAGCCGCGAGTCTGAGACAACGGATACGCATACTGTGTTCCGGGACCGTACTCAATGCTCGTCTGTTCACAGCACGAACTGGATGCCTTTACCAAATTGCCGGTAATGTCATAACCGCGAGTTTCGACAATCGCTCCTGACGAAGTTTGAGCATCTGCATAAGATGTAGTCTTGGTGACATTGCCACGCTTATCGGTTGCAGGATCGTAAGCGGAAACCTCGTAATAATTCCACGCTACGCAGTATTGACCACCGTAAGGATGTTCTTCCCATTGGATGCATTCGCCCTGAATCCAATTTGTGGCCGTAGTGTAAGGATCATGTGTAACGTCGTGTTGAATAACATCAGGTGTATTCACTAAGGGCTGAGCCGTGTAATTGTCGTACTCGTATTCGGTTCGCGAGACTACCACGCCGTTCGAATCTTCAATTGTCGTAGTAAGCGGCAAACTGAAAATATGCCGACCACCGGCAAAATACCACCCAGTACCGTTGCCTGTTTGATACGAATACCATGTTCCAATATAGCTTTGCGAATTTTGGTAAGTTGCGTTTGAACACCGCAGCAAGGTGTTATTGTTGTCGTAATCGCAGGAGCGTGTTATCTGATTAAACGATACATTTCCATAGGTGTAATGAGTGGATACTTTTTGGTTGTTTTCATCGATGATCTCTGCGTAGGACGGACGCGGTGCAACATAATCTCCGCTTGCCCAGGTTACATTCGATTGTCCCACGCGCTTAAACGTGCCCGCGACATTCGGTAATGTAAATGTACCGTTTGGATCGGGAATATAAGTCTCATCCGAATAAACCAAACCGTCATTGAATTGGTTTGGAGCATTGTAAGCCAACTGGCGGCTGACTGAGCCATTTGGCTGGATAACGGTGGTTACGCGCGGGGTTGCGTCTTGCTGAATTTTGTATGTAGTAACGGCATCTTCGTTGACGTCTCTGCCATCCCAACTTTCTTTTAGGGTTTCGTAGGTAGGAGCGTCGTTAAGTAGTAACCCGTTTGTCCGTCCAGATTCGTTTGCTGTGGTTAGTGGATAGTTATAGTCGGCTTTCTTTGTCATCGTACCGGCGGTGACAACGCCTTGTTCTTCAGCACCTGTCGCCCAGCTCATTCCACGCTGTTCGATAACTTTTGTGATCATTCCATAACTTGAGTACGAGTCAGTGTCATTGAACCAATAACCGGTATTCGTCGCTGGATAATAGATCGCATCGATCACATTAACGGTCGCCTCTCTGACCATTGGCGTAATACCCGAAGCAAACGAATAGGCCAGTGTAAGCGGTTTGTAATGAACCTTTACCAAAGTGCGCGTCTTGCCACCGGGGTAGTCTGGTTCATCCTGCATTCGAGGCGCTTTTGCTGAAATAAATCGGCCAAGCGAGTCGTATTGAAAAGTAATTACTCGGCCAAGTGTGTCGGTTATTGTCTCTATGGATGGCCCTATATTATTGCGATAGGTGATAGTTATGAAATTGCCGTTGGCATCACGAATATAAGTTGGGTAAACGGCGTTATTTCCTTTTGCTCCGTACCTGATATATGTCCCATTCGGCAACCAAGCGTAAGCATCGTAAATTCCTGTGTTATCGCGATAACTGTTGTAATCGATAAATTTTCCGTCAGTAGTAAATCCACGGAACAATGATGCTCCCGCTCCGCCATACCACGGCCAGATCGTTCCTGTGTAACCGTGTCGTGTGCCATCTGCATCAATCACCATGCTTCCGCCGTTTGCGCCCATGTCCATGATTTTTCCGAAACCGAGTGACCAACCAGGCGCGGGAAATCCGCGATCAATGTCATAGGTCAACTCGTTGCCTGACTTATTCCAAAGCCGAGAGTTGTAGTTCAGATTTAAGGCGAGATCAATCCCGCGGCCCGGCAGCGAAACAACCGGCGCAGATAACTGGAAATTACCGTTGCCCGCTCCGCCATCAGCTGGACTGCCCGGCGGATTGCCGGTTTGATTGCCGGGATCGTCAGATGACAGCCAATTTCCGTTATTCCAAATACCTTCGCCAGGTGCGAGCATTGGATTGTTTCCATCTGAATCTTTGTCAGAGCTTGCTTTGGAGTTTCGAGATGAAATGGTTATCGGATTTGAAGATTTAAGGCTATTTGATGCCGGACTTCCGACAACAGAAGGCGTAACGGTCACTTCGGCCTGTGCTTGCAGACCATTATGAATTGCTGTGACAGTGAATGTTCCGATCACTTTTGCTTCAAACGTACTGTCGATAAGCGGTCGCGGTGGTAAATTTCGCCCGGTGTCAGCGACTTGCCAGCGAAAATATAAACCATTTACTATCTCGTTTTGACTATCATACCCGACAGCCGCAAAGGTAATTTGCTCACCTTGTTTGACGGTTTTTGCACCTGGAAATACCTCGATACGCGTAACAACGCTGCTGGGAGTGGAAGTTCGTGGTTTGAGAAAAGCCGCAAAAAGAGACAATGGAGAATCAATAGCAAAACTCTTAGAAAGCCACGCAAATCTAATGTCTTGCGCGGTCTGCTTTGCCGTACCGACAACAATTTCTGGTGCTGCCGGAACGGACACTGCGAGCATAGTCGTTATTAGGATTGCAGAGACCAGTTGCCTTAACCTGTAATACCTCGGTCGGCTATTAATCTCGTGCTTGCGTGTAAGCCCGATCAAAGTGTAAGCATTATTTATTTTATTTGACTTAAAGTCGTGAGCTGACATATTCCCGTCCCAAGTGAAACAAAATACGGTTATATTTATTTGGCTTGGGTTTCAGGCGGGGAATTCTTTAGGAGAATTCGACACGGAAAATCGAAGCCTTCTCTACCAATTAATCAAACGATTCAATCCCGATGTGTTGGAATCGGTTCCAATGAACCAATTGTAGGCCGACTTCCGAAACATAAATGCCGTGTGTGCGGCCAAACTACGTGAATGGAGCTAAAATAGCTCAGATTCGATTTTGTGTCAAGATGTTTTAGCGGCGCCAAAATTTCCTTATAAGCGCAAATAGAAAAGGCAAAAGCGAAGTTGGTCGCTTTTGCCTGATCGCTATTAATGTTTGTTATTAGCTTACTGAATCTCGACCCAGTCGCCGGTGTGGATTTCCTGGCCGGTGCGGACGATGACGACGGTCGCGGTCTTTTCTTTTACATTGAGAACGATCGCTTCGCCGACTACCTTGCGAAGAGCAGGACGGCCGGATTTCGCACTCGAAGACGTTTCCTCTCTACCATCTGCTTTGTCGCCGGTTTTGCGCCCCGATTGGTTTGAGAATTTGCCGCCTTTATAGACCAGGCTTTGAAAACCGTAATCACGTGACGTAACTTCTTCGTTGCCGGGATGGCTTTCCATGGGATTACCCTTGTCGAGCGGTCGGAAGATCGTCAGCCGATCGCCGACGCGAACGCTGTCATCGGCGCCCAGATCGACGTAAACGATAAAGTCGCGCGCGAGCATTTCGGCGCCGTCACGCGACATCAGAATGCGGCCCGAAGCTTTACCTGACGAATCGGCAAATCGATCAAGCGGAGGCCTTTGTTCGTGAGTAGGGCTGGTGCGCTTTTCGATCAACTGCACAAGATCGCCAAGCAGGAACGAGTCGCACGAAGCCTTAACGCGGGTAACGGCGACCGTCTGTTTTACATCGACAACCTCGAGGGCACCCACTTCCTGCACATAAAAGCCGATGTCGGCCTTCTTAGACCACTTGCTCTTAACGGCTCCACGCGGCCGTACGACGGCAAACATATCACCGACCTTGACGCCTTTGTCGCGGCCCATGTTTATGTAGAGAAAATCGTTTTGCGCGTAATTGTATTTATCGGCTTCGTCCTGGCCGCCGATGATCTTGTTCGCCGTGCTGATAGCGCTGTTTTGTATGAAACCCGCGCAATACAGATTGTTACCAGCGGCAACCGACATGACACCTTTGGCGTAGGTTCTGACGTCCGGCATGTTGTCCTGGGCAGAAACTGCGACTGAGAATGTGATTGCGGTCAGAGCCATGAGCAAAGTCCGCGCGATGTGTGACTTAATAAAATTCACGATTATCTCCTTTTATTTCTATAGTTTGCGGCTTCGGATCGGGATGTCGCCGCGTAACGAAATGTTTTGATCAGCCCGCAGGCCTATAGTATTCTAGGCTTTTACAGCAAATCGGTCAACAAGTTTTTACACAAGGGAAACACGGTGAAAGTTAGATCCAGCTCTGGAATTTGAAACCTGAAATTTGAAATTCTGAATCGACGCAGCAATTTGCACACAAAACTTTCGATTTGTTAGTATGATCGTTTGCCGCTTCCCGCACACATCAAGCCGGTGTAGCTCAGTTGGTAGAGCAGTTGATTTGTAATCATCAGGTCGTAGGTTCGAGTCCTATCACCGGCTCCATTAAATATAAGGGCTTCAGCTTATTTGGCTGAAGCCTTTGTGTTGCCATGTAGCGAGAATTGTAGCGACTATGCCGACAGGCAGGCTGTTTGCTCGACCCGAGTTCCTTGATTTTTTGCAAGGCTTCAGATATCGTAGTTGTGCTAACGAAAATTTGACCTTCATAGGGATGTTTGCAATTTGCATTTAATAACTGTCTAAGACACATTATTTTGTAAGAAACATTCTAAATTTTCCGCCTCGGGAGTATTTGTCCGACGAAAAAGCTATCCCGAGCATTTATCGCGAAGTTACACGGTTACTACAGGAAACAGTTGAGTTAAGTAAGGATTGTTGGACCGGTAAGTTTTGATAAATTTTTTGAAGTTCTCAGCAAATTTCACAGTTGGTTTAATTTACTAATAACTTTAAAGCTACCGCCCCATATCACGCTAGTTTTCTGTTGTATTCAGCGAAGACAGTGTATTTCTGTCTCTACAGACCAATCTTTTAGGAGGAATATCATGCCGATTCAACCAACCTATCCGGGAGTTTATATCCAGGAAGTTCCAAGCGGCGTCAGGACAATCACGGGTGTGTCCACGTCTATCGCTGCATTTTTTGGCCGCACTCAAAAAGGCCCTATCAACAAAGCAGTCCGGTGTCTGAACTATTCGGATTTTTTACGTAATTTTGGTGGACCTCATCCACTTAGTGATTTAGGGGCGAGCGTCAACCAATTTTTTGCCAATGGTGGCACGGATTGTTATGTCGTGCGATTGGCTGCATTGGCTCCCGGCACAGGCACAGCGAGTGTGACGCTTAGGAACGGAACCGGGGCAGGTACGAGAAACGTGCTGACAGCTAATGCAAAAGCACCGGGTCTGTGGGGTCAAGATATCAAGCTGGCGGTTGATTACAATACCACTAATCCGGACGACAGCTTTAACCTTACGGTCACGCACGAAACAGGCGGGGCGGTTGTGTCAACAGAGGTTTTCAACAATCTGTCCATGAATCCGCTATCAACGAGATTTGCTCCTATTTTTGTAACACAGTCCTCAAAACTAATCGATCTGGCGGTAGATGCTGCCAACATGGGAGATCCAGCATTGCCTGCCTCTCCGATGAATTTAATTGCCAATACGCCGACAGGCTTTTCACAAAGCCAACGGGTCTTTACCGGCGCCGATGCCGCAGCTGTAAGAACCGCGATCTCTGCTGCAATTCGGCCGATGTTCGATATAACAACACCGGCTAACAGAAAGTCGGTATTTACGATTAATCTCGATGGCAAGCAGGATATAACTGTCGATCTGGGCGGGGTTGTAATACCGGTTAATCCCGGCAGCGGCAATGCACTTACAAATCCGATTCAAACTAGGCTGAACGCTGTTATACCTACCATGCTTCCCGGTGTTTCTGTAACTGTCTCGCTAGAGACATTTAACAATGGCACGGCGGCCGGGCCAAGTAGCGGCGTTTTGAGAATAAGGGCTGACAATACAAATCCGGCAACCGCGTACAACGTTACTATTCGAAGCGCCGGAGCCAATGATTTTGCGGCGCCGATGATGTTCGGCATCGACAATGGCGGCATTGAGGTTGCCAGATACAGTAACCTTCGCCCTGTTGCGAACGGCACTTACTGGGCTGGTAGCAACGTCGGGACGAATACAGATGTTACTGCTCAGGTAAATTCCCTAAATGCTTTTTCAGGGCTTCTGCAAGATGCGATGACGGCTGTTGCATTCGATGATGCACTGGCTACTCCGCCGACTCCAACGCCTGTAGATTTGAAGACAACCTCGACCGTCGCGCCATTCTCCGCAAACTTTACTGACAAGGCAGGCGGAAACACCGGCCTTAAAGAAAAGCTCGATATCATCCGTAAAGCCATAAATGCTGATGTTAACTCTCCATGCACGGCGGAGCTGTGGGGTTATCGGCTCGTATTTAATCGCAAGACGGGAACGCTCAACGACCAAACCACGATCACCACTACCGGGGCGCTGACTTATGACGACGGATTCACCGTTAATTCACAACGTTATAGTCTCGGCACGTTGAGTGCCAGTCCGTTTCAGACTGGTGGGACGGCTGGGTCGGATGGCACGTTTCCGCAACAGACCGAATACGAAGGAGATCCTGTTTTACACACGGGATTTTATGCTTTGGACAAGGTTGACCTGTTCAATCTGATGATCCTTCCCGCCGACCGGGAGTATGACGTAGCCACCGTGCGCGGTTCGGCAAGTATATACTGCGAGAGCAGGCGGGCATTCCTCCTACTCGATGCTCCGGACAATTGGACAAAAGATGATTATCCTGCTGCCGATGCTACGGTTGTAAACACTTTCAGAGTGGGCATAAGTAAACAATACTCGGCCATCTTTTATCCACGCGTTCAATACAGCGACAAGGGGATTCAGAAATATATTGGCCCATCGGGAATGATCGCTGGATTGCTTGCACGTACTGATTCGCAACGTGGTGTTTGGAAAGCTCCGGCCGGGACTGAGGCCGATCTTCGTGGCGTTTCCGGCATAGAGCTTAATATGACCGATATGGAAAACGGCGTGCTCAACAAATTGGGTGTGAACTGTCTCCGACAATTCCCCAATGGCATCGTGAATTGGGGAGCACGAACGCTTGACGGCAACGACGATTTCGGCTCGGAGTGGAAGTATATTCCGATTCGTAGGCTTGCGTTGTTTATCGAAGAGTCGCTTTTCCGCGGAACGAAGTGGGTCGTGTTCGAACCGAATGACGAGCCGCTTTGGGCAAAGATTCGAATGAATGTCGGCGCGTTTATGATGAGTCTCTTCAGACAAGGAGCTTTTCAGGGCAGCACGCCGGACAAAGCGTTCTATGTCAAATGCGACGGCGAGACTACGACGGCCAACGACCGCAATCTGGGCATAGTAAATATCCAGGTCGGTTTTGCGCCGCTCAAACCGGCTGAGTTCGTTATCATCACCATCCAGCAAATTCCGGATGTTTAAAGAGTAAAAGGAGGAAGAAATGGGAAAAGGATTTGAAAAGAATGCAAAGCGGTTCGATCCGTATAAAAACTTTAAGTTCCGAATTTTGTGGGATGGCAAAACCGTGCTCGGCGTGAGCAAAGTCAGCGCACTCAAACGCACGACCGAGGTCGTCAAACATCGTGACGGCGGCGACAACAGCACCGATCACAAATCGCCGGGCCGCACCAGCTACGATGCGATCACGTTGGAGCGCGGGCTGACGCACGACGCGGAGTTCGAGAAATGGGCGAACAAAGTTCATCCATACGCCGGTGACACGGCGATGGATCTCGCTGAGTACAAAAAGGATCTCACTCTCGAGATGATGAACGAAAAAGGCCACGTGGTTTACAGGTATTTTTTGTATTACTGCTGGGTCAGCGAATACACGGCGATGCCCGAACTCAACGCCAATGCCAACGCCGTCTCGATCGAATCGTTAAAGATCGAGCTCGAAGGCTGGGATCGCGATATCGACACCAAGGAACCGAAGGAAAGCGACGACGTTCCGCAGAGTTAAGCGGCGGAGGTGACGCGTGAATTTGGCTTCCAGAGAAACTCCAACAATTCCCTTGCCGGAATTGTCTCCAACTCTCGCTGCCTATCATCTTGGCGGCGAGGTTGGGTTGCGCCGGTTTGGGATTGTTGAGAGCGATCTTGCGATAGATTTTGCGGTCGAACATCCTGCGACTCTCGTCACAAAACTGCTCGAACAATGCGTCGTTGTTTCCGACGGGAGTTTGCCGGAAGATTTTTTTCGCGCTCTTTCGGTCGGCAAACGTCTTGAATGTCTGCTCACCTTGGCGGCTGCCGAAGAACGTTTCGCGTTTAACTTTCCATTCAATTGCGGCGGCTGCGCTGCGGAACTCGAAATCGAATTAACGCTCGATGAGATCGCTGCGATACAACGCGAGGCTGACTTGGTCGATGTAATAACTGTCGAGGTCGGCGGCGAGCGTGTTACGTTTCGCAAGCCAACCGGCGACGATCAGGAAAACTGGGGTGAGATGGTTTTTCGTGACGAAGAAGTGGCGGCAAGATCGATGATCAGAACTCTTGCAACTAGCTCAAAATCACAAATGAAGTTTCGCGCGATAGATTTCGATTTAATCGACGAAGCAATGGACGAAGCCGATCCGCTTGTCAATTTTCAGTGCCGCGTTGGCTGCGTGGAATGCGGAGCTGAAAATGACTTTTCCGTCGATCTCTGCAACGTCGCGCTTCGTATGTTGGCTCGTCAGCAGAAGCAGTTGATCGTCATGGTGCACAAACTCGCTTCGCGTTATCACTGGAGCGAAAAGGAGATTTTCGAGATTCCAGAATGGCGGCGGCGCGAGTACCTGGAACTGATCGCCGCAGGAAGATAGAAGATGAAAGGTTATTTATCTCGAATCGCAAAACAGAGCGGGCTTCGTTTTCCGACAGGCACGGTAAAGGAGCGCAGGTCGTCAATTGCGGAACCTGCGAACAAACATCTATCGCCGATCGAGTTTGATGAGACGATATTGATCGATCCATCTCATCCTGATCAATCTGCAAAACGTAAACGTCAAACACCGCGTTCGAAAATCACGAACGAGCCGCAGACAAAAGCGCAGGCACCCAAACGAAACGGTAAAGTTGATCAACTAAATGTTGTGCCAAATCCAGTCGCCCTTTCTGACAACACAGAAAAAAAGCTAGAGATCAACGAGACTAAGTTCATTACAACCGCGCCTCCAGCAAATGTAAGTTCGACGCATGTGCAGACGACAAGCTCTACTGATGATGCAAAAGATTTTGCCGGGACTTCTGTTTTGGAACGAATGACTGGTAAAGAAGTCGAAAGCCCGACTGACGTAACGGAACGCGGTTTTGTTGAGGCCAAAGAGTTAAATAAGTCGAGTGAAAAAAACATTGCCCACGATGTCACAAAGAACGACTACTTTATAAAAACTGCGGAGTTCATCGAGCGTGGCGATGTAGAACCGGCAGAAATACGTCAGATTTTGTTTCGTGAAATTCAACAGTGGGCTGCCGATTCACCCGTCGAGGCAGAAGCTACTGAAACTGCTGTAGAAAAAACAGAAGCGCAGATTACAAAACAGATCGTGCGTCCGCATTTTGAGCAAACTGAGTCGATCAGGGAACAAGTTGTAAATGAACGAGCCGAGACAAATGGTCTTGCCGAGCAGACATTCGAACTTTCTATCGGAACGATCAATGTTGTGATCGAGGACGAAAAACCAAAACAGCCTGAGCCGGCGCCGCGCGCGACTAATCAAAACACGTCGCAGCCTGCGCGGCGAGAGTATTCGCGTTTGAGCAGACATTATTTATAGGATTTTATGCCGCTTGCCGACACATCAAAGGCGATAGGAGCCGTGACCAAGGTGCTGAAAGAGCGTCTTGGCGCGAGAACCGGTAAGAAAATCATTGATGGCCGATTGGACCAATCGACCGAAACTAACGAACACCTCAACCTCTTTTTATACGAAATAACCTTTGATCCGCATTTAAAGAACACCGCGCTCAACGAGGGAGAAAAACCGCCTGCTTGGCTGGTTTTGAAGTATTTGCTTACGGCCTTTGAAAACCAAACTGACAGTGATTCGGCAGAGGCGCAAGAGATACTTGGAACGGCGATCAGGGCGATACTACAGGACGATCTTTTGCGGCTCGATGGTTTGTTGGCCGATACAGATCCGCTTGATCCCAATCCAAGCGAGCTTTTTGTAACATTCGACGAATCAACTTCAGACCTCGTAGCGCGATTGACTCAAGGCACGGATGAAACGCCGCGGCTTTCTATCGCGTTTCAGGTGCGCCCAGTGATGATCGCGTCGGGCGAGCCGGGCGACTATTCGCTGCTCGTAGGTGTGGATTACACAAAGACACCCGTAGCTCCAAAGACCTTTGTCGAAACACCCAAACCCGTTGGCCTCGATGTCATTCCGACGATGGGTCCGGTCATCGACAGGATTGAGCCAAAGGGATTCGAGCTTGGCGAAGAGATTACTGTTTTTGGCACTGACATGCATCTTGTAAATCTTTCGGTGATGCTCGGCTCGGTTGAATTGCCGGTAACGATGCAGCAACCGGATCAACTGAAGTTTAAAGTTGACGAGACAATTATTACAGGGAGTGGAATTTCGTCGGGCAGTTTTCCGGTAAGCGTGGCCATTACGCTCAGCGGCACGGGGAAAAAACGCAGGAGCAACGCAGTGATGGGCAATCTTGTGCCGACGGTGAGTTCGGCGCTTCCGCCTCCACCGCCCGATCCACCGCCTGCGCCGCCGCCCCCGCCGATACCACCGGCAAATGCTGTTACGACGATCGCGGCTGTGCCGCCGCCGCCCGCGATTCCTACGATTCCTAAAAAGGCGCACGCGCGGATCGACATCAGCGGCAAACTCCTCGGCAAAGACACCGACGACGTGATCGTCGCGTTTTACCGTAACGGCAAAGTAGAAAAGATGTTCGATGCGCTCATTTTTCCGAATGCGCCGGATCAAACGGCGCTCCGTTTTACGATTGCGGCGGCTGATGCCGTAAAGGCGGGCGACCACAATTTAATTGTGATCGTGAATGGACAACAGGCTCCGCAGAGCCCGATTGTCCATATGGATAATCCATGACACCAGAACTCGCAAAAGCTGAAAACATTGTCTTCTCGCCGAATTTGCGAGCCGATGACGTGTTGGCAAATTACTGGATGCGCCAAGCGACGATTCGAGCGCGTCGCGAGATCGCGTGGGCTTGGCACGAGCGCGGTGTGAATGCGCCGCAGACGGGCGAGCTGCCGCCAGTCGTCGACAAAGCGTCCGACTCGCTCGATCTGTCGCGACACTGGGCCGAGAAGCGCGACTTTTTTGCGAGCGACGCAGCAGCTAAATATCTGACCGGGCGGCTTGCCACCGAACCGCCGGTCGTGAAAGATGCGCGGCAAGGTTCGTTTAGCTGGGTTGTTAATGAACTCGCGCTTGACGAAGTTTCGTCGTTTGCGCTCGGGCTCGGGCTCGCGTGCGCGTTTGATGCGAGTTTTGGCGCCGTGATCGCTGCATGTCTAAACGATCATTCGCGTATTTACCCAAATCTGATGCTGATCCAGCGGCTCTGGGACGTTCCTGAAAGTGTTCTTACGTTGTCCGATCCGATGCATCCGTTGTTTAGCATTGGGCTTTTGCGGCGAAGCTCGGCGGCCGCTCGTCAATACGCCGAAACATTTTGGGAACAGCCGCTTGCAGTGCCATCGATGATTGCACGCGAGCTTTTATCGGCCGAACATATTACGCCGTCGGCACTTTCTCTGCTTGATCCAAGCGAGTTAGTAGAAGGCGAGCTTGATGATACAGGCAAGATGGTCGCGTATCGTCTGCGAGCTGAAAGAGCAAAACACTTGCGCGTTTTGCCGCTGCTCGGTAACAAGCGGTCGGCTTATCGTCAAACCGCCATCGACATTTCGCGCATCACTGAGCGGAAGCTCTGGGAATATCGCGGCGATCCAGCGCTACTCACAAGCGAAGATTATCTGAACATGCTTGTCACGTTGTGCTGGCTTCAGGACAGAGACCTTTTTATCAAACACGAATTATTTGACGGCGAAAAAACGCGTGAGCGCAACGAAGGCCTGCCGCTTGTCTCGGTTCCGATCACCCTATTTGTGACGATCACCGAGCGGCGAGATTTAAAACACATCGAGAGCGATCTGCTTTTGCCCGTTGTCAAAATACCTGCTCTTTCATACGAAAAGCGACTCGCGGCGTGGAAAGATGAGTTCGAAGATGATGCTAAAAAATATCGAAAGATTTTGACCGAGATCGCGCGGCGTTTTCGTTATGAAAAAGAGACGATTCAAGATATTGCTGCAGAGCTAAAGTCGTTGCCGAGCGAGCCGACCGAGGACGATTTTATCAACGCTTGCCGCGCTGAGCTCAGCGTTGACATGGGCGATCTGGCCGCCCACGTCGAGCCGCGTTTTATTGACGAACGTTTGATCTTGCCAAATAAACAGACGCTGCAATTCGAGGAACAGCTTGCGGCGATGACGGCGCTCACAAAAGTTCATTACGGCTGGGGCACTGCTCGCGCGTGGAACGAAGGCGGCATCACGGTTCTGTTCGCCGGCCCGCCCGGAACCGGCAAGACAATGGCCGCCGAGATCATGGCGATACAGCTGAAGCTGCCGATGTATCGCATCGATCTTTCGCAGGTTGTCAATAAATACATCGGCGAGACTGAGAAAAATTTAAAGCGAATTTTCGACGCCGCTGAGATTTCGGACATGGTGCTTTTCTTTGACGAGGCCGACGCACTCTTCGGCAAACGCACCGATGTTAATGATTCGCGCGATCGTTACGCAAATCTCGAAGTCAGCTACCTGCTCGAACGCATGGAGCGTTTTAAAGGTCTCGCTATCTTAGCGACAAATCGCAAACGCGATCTCGACGAAGCGTTTATGCGGCGGCTGCGATATGTCATCGATTTTCCCGTGCCGGACGAAGCGCAACGGTACCAGATCTGGAAGCAGGTGATACCGCAAGCTGTTGCTGCGAATTCTCAGATCGATCTCGGTTTTTTGGCGCGACAGTTCCCTCTCTCCGGCGGCCATATTCGCTCGATAGTTTTTAACGCGTGTCTGCAGTCGGCGAGCAGCAGCAACGGCAAAAAAGAGCTGCACATGAAGGACGTTTTGATCGCGGTCAAACGCGAATACGACAAGATGAACCGCTCGATGAGCCTCGATCAGTTGGGAGCGTTTGCGGCGGACATTGCGGCTTTGGAATAGACGATGAG
>JANOGL010000271.1:0-1812 GCA_031405985.1 Acidobacteriota bacterium
CGTTTTTTCTCTATCTCAGCTTCACCGCGCCGCACACACCATTGCAGGCCACGCGAGAAGACTATGACGCCCTGAGCGCCATCCCCGATCATACACAGCGCGTCTATGGCGCGATGATCCGCTCGCTGGCCAAACAAACTTATCACCAGCCAGAAAAATTCTACTACAAACGAAGGGAAGTTAAAGGCGTAATAGAGCGAGATCAGGATGAGCGCCGCGCCGACGGCGTTGAGCAGCGAATACGCCAACTGCTCGCTGCGCAACCGCTCGGTCTGCAACAAAACGTATGTGAGAATAATAACTACAACACCAACCGTGCCAAGAATGTCGTACCAGCTCATTTAAGTTTTACGACTATGCCCTTTGGCCCGACTGCCCAAACTGCTCGCTTGCCTTTGGCGGCAACGGCGTTTAAATCTTCTTTACCAAGAATCTTCCAAGTCTTTCCGCCATCTCGAGTTATATCCGAGCCGTTTGTGCCGACCGCTAGAATCGTCTTCTTATCGACATACGTTACAGCCGAACGATAACCGCTGAGGCCGGTGTCGAGCTTCCAAGTCGCACCGCCGTCAGTTGTGACTGCAAAATTATCCTTTGCTTCGTCCGGCTTTTCATAATTCCCGCCGACAATCACACCGTTTTTAATGTCGAACATCGCAATCGAGAAGATTCCGCTGCCGGCCGTGCCTTTCGCCATTTCCGTTTCCGCAAAATCCCAAGTCCATCCCTGGTTTGCGGTTCGAAATACTCGCGCGCGGTTGCCGCCTGAAACAAGGAAAATACCTGCCTTTCCGGTTGTGATCAGGCACGTTCCGCTGGCTGCAAAAGCGGCTTCGCCTTCTTTTGCATACAATAAGTTGTCGGCCGTTGTATTCCAAGTGCGTCCGCCGTCATGGGTCACTATCACGTAGAAGTGTTCATCGACAGGATCGGACATCGCGACACACCGTGTCTTGTCCCAACACGCCATCGCGTCGTAAAACGCCTTTTCGTTTTTATTGCGAAACTGCTCTTTCCAAGTCGCGCCGCCGTCGGTCGTTTTATAGATGCGCGAAGATTCGCCGTTGCCGATCGAGAGGATGTAAGCCGTGTTCGCGTCAAACGCTTCGACATCGCGGAAGTCGAGTTTCTCGGCACCGGCGACGGTCATCACTTTCCACGTCTTGCCGCCGTCAATCGTGCGTATCACTGTTCCGCCAGTGCCGCTCGCCCACACGATCTTTTCATTCACGACCGACAGACCGCGCAGGCTCGCCGTCGTCGCGACCGTCTGCTTTATCCATTGAGCAGTAAGCGACTGAACGGCGAAGATCATTGATACGCAAAATAGAACTTTCATTAGACATATATTAAACGCAGAGACCACAGAGACCGCAGAGAGAAAAATAGTTTTTTCGAAATCTCTGCGTACTTTGTGTCCTCTGCGTTAAAAAATCTTAGTAAACCATTCGAGCCTTGATTGTTCCCCTTATGCCCTTGACCAGCTCGAATGCCTCACGCGAAATTCGGTGATCGACGTCGAGAATGACGTAGCCGATTGCGTCGTTCGTCTTCAAATATTGACCGGTGATATTTAGGCCGCGTTTTGAGAGTCGCGAGTTTATTTGACCGAGGATGCCGGGCACGTTGCGGTGAATGTGCAAGATTCGATGCGTTCGGGCTTGCGGCGGCAACGAAACGGGCGGGACGGTGTGCGATCCTTCGGAAGTGCCGAGTTCGAGATATTTTACGAGTTTGTTTGTAACGTCGAGTCCGATCGCGCTTTGCGCTTCCTCGGTCGAGCCGCCGATGTGCGGCGTCAGGATAACATTC
>JANOGL010000282.1:0-15713 GCA_031405985.1 Acidobacteriota bacterium
AGCGGTTACGGCGAAGTTCGTCGCAGATCGTTTTGGCAGCGGTTTGGGCTTCCTCAAACGGGAAGACGCGGCCACCGGTTTCCTCGGCGAGTCGCATCATCACGGCGCCGGCCTTTGGCTGGTCGCGACGAAATTCACCGCCGGTGCGATCGGGTAATTGCACACCGTAAACCGTGATGTTGTAAGTTTGCAGTTCGTTTAGAATCAGATCGAACGACGTTTTGCTACCGCGATCGAGTCCGTCGCCGATAATTACGACTGCAGTTTTTCGCGTGCCGGGCATCAGCGGCAGTAGGACCTCTTTCATCGTGGCGTCGAGCGCGTCGAACAAAAACGGATTGCCTTTTTTGCGAAACGTAGCGAATGACGCTTCCATCTTTTTCGCGTCGTCGGTCCATTCCTGAATGATCTCGGCCTTTTCGTCGTAGGCGAGCGTAAAGAGCAGGTCGCCCTCGAAGATCTCGAACGCAAACTCCATCGCCGCTTTTTTCATTGCCTCGACAGACGTTTGCAGCGTCTGCGAATTATCGACGAGGATGACGATCTTTGACGGGCTGGGGTCGAAACTGAAATTTTTTATCCGCTGCTCGATCCCGTTTTCATAGAGAAAAAGGTCGTCGATCTTTATCGGCTCGCTCTTTTTATCCTCGCGCGTGGCGGTGACCGAGAGGATCGTGCCTTCGGTTGTAGCCCCGCCGCGATTACTGCGTCGCGATTGCGGCAAGGCTGTTGCTGCAAGAATTAGCGAGCAAATTATCGGATAAAAAATTAAACGGCGGTTCATCAATCTTTGCTTGGTTCCGAAACTTTCTCTTTCGGCGGTGATTTGGTTTCGTCCTTGCTCTTTGATGCGGGTTCGGTCGAAGCGGTTGATTCGGTAGTCGAAGATTTATCGCCTTTTTTTCCGGCATAGTCGGTTACGTACCAGCCGGCACCCTTGAACTGAAAGCCAGAGAGCGACCACTGCTTTTCAAGCTTGCCGTGACATTTTTCGCACGTCGCGAGCGGCGCGTCCGACACGCTCTGTCGCTTTTCAAACTGCAGGCCGCATTGCTGACATTTGTATTCGTAGATCGGCATAATCAACCAAAACTTATCTTATCAGTCATAAATCCATTTGCAATAACTGGACGAATACCTATTTGGACAACGCTTATGAACATAATCCTATTACTACTGTTGTTTTTGATAATGTCGGCAACGGGCTTGTTTGGTCAGGGTAAAGCTACTGAGCTAAAGACCGTAAATACGGTAAATATCGAACGGTATTTGGGCCGTTGGTACGAGATAGCAAAGTACCCAAACCGATTTCAAAAGTCGTGTGTCGGCAATACGACGGCCGACTATGTGCTAAAGAGCAATGGCCGCATCGAGGTGACGAATCAGTGCACTAAGAAAGACGGAAAAATTAACCGCGGCGTTGGCGAAGCAAGAGTCGTTGATAAGAGGACGAATGCCAAGCTAGAGGTGCGTTTTGCCCCGCGATTTTTGTCTTTCTTACCTTTTGTCTGGGGCGACTATTGGATAGTCGAGCTCGCTGAAGATTACAGTTACTCGGTCGTTGCCGAGCCCGGGCGAGATTACTTTTGGATCCTGGCGCGAAGGCCAGAGATGGATGACAAAACCTATCAGGCAATACTCTGGCGAGCAGAGGCGATGGGCTTTAAGCCGTCACGTGTGGAGAGAACTCCCCAGAACACGGTTGCCCAAACTGCGAAGTAATAACACTCTGTTTTCAGGCTGACGCAGCTGTCTCGTCGCCGTGCTCGGCGAGAAATCGTTCAGCATCGATGGCGGCCATGCAGCCTGTTCCTGCAGCTGTTACGGCTTGTCGATAATAAGCGTCCTGCGCATCGCCGCTCGCAAAAACTCCTTCGACGTTTGTCTTCGTCGTGCGCCCGTCGGTTATCAGGTAACCAACTTCATCCATGTCGAGCACACCTTTGAAAAGCTGCGTGTTCGGCTCGTGCCCGATCGCAATAAAGACACCTTGCGTTGGGAAGTTTGTCGTCTCACTGCTCACGTTGTTATAGAGTGTGACGCTCTCGACGCCGGTTTCTTTACTGCCGAGAATTTCGTTGAGCTCGGTGTTCCAAAGCACGTCGATCTTTTCGTGGGTAAGCACACGCTCCTGCATTATCTTCGACGCTCGAAATTCGTCGCGACGATGCACGAGGGTAACCTTTGAGGCGAATTTTGTGAGAAACAATGCCTCTTCCATCGCCGTGTCGCCGCCGCCAACTACGACGATCGGTTTATCACGGACAAAGAAACCATCGCACGTCGCGCACGCCGAAACGCCATTGCCGCCGAGGCCTTCGGGCACGGGCGCTTCGCCCGGAATGCCGAGCCACTTGGCGGACGCTCCGGTAGCGATGATCAGTGTATCTGCTGTAATAATTGTGGTTATGTCGCTGCTGTCTTCGCTCTCTTTACCGTAGAGCGTGAATGGCCGTTGCTTCAGGTCAACGCGGTCGATCCACACGCTGATGATCTCGGTACCGAATCGCAGAGCCTGTTCGCGAAACTCATCCATCAAGATCGGTCCCATGATCCCTTTAGAAAAACCCGGATAATTTTCGACATCGGTCGTGATCGTAAGTTGGCCGCCGGGCTGCGGCCCGTCAATGACGAGCGGCTCGAGCTGCGCGCGTCCGGCGTAGACTGCTGCCGTCAAACCAGCCGGCCCAGAGCCAAGAATAACTACTTTTCGGTGAATGCGATTTTCACTCATAATAACCCGGCAACGCAAAAAACGCGTCTTTTGAAATTGCCTTTGCGTATAGTATAACTATCGACTAACGGGTTCGTCTAATAGATCAATTTCTTGCGGTGGCGTGCTTTGCTCCCGATCAAACAGCCAAACTATTTACAAGAAAAGGTTTGTTAGTGTTAAACTGTATTTAAGTCACCGCCGGAGAGGCGATTAACGAATGACATCGATCCAACCTCACTTCGAGGAAAAAAGATTTGCTTTGAGGATGGCGTTGCGCCTGCCGATAGTTGTGTCGGGCCGCTCGGACGACGGTGCGACGTGGAGCGAACCAACCGAAACGGACGATATTTCGACATTAGGAGCGCTGTTTCAATTGAATCAGACGATCTCGCAGGGCGACAGCCTTTATATTCGCTCGCACCGTCCGAACGGCGTGCCCGTCGAAGTCAAAGCCCAAGTCGTTCGCGTCATACCGGCAAATTACGGCACCTCACGGGTCGGCGTCGCGATCGAGGAATCAAAAGAAAGCTGGCTGCGCCTCTTCGTCTCGTGGGTCGCCGATGATAACGTCGTCGAAGGCGTCAACGAATAAAGAATTTTCAACGCAAAGACGCAAAGTTACAAAAGACGCAAAGATATCACGAAGCTGACTTTTTATCTTTGCGACTTTGCTTCTTGGCGTCTTTGCGTTAAATCTTTTTCTATCATGTCTAAATACGAAACCATTACGATAGAAAAACGCGGCGCGGTCGCCGTGCTTACTATCAATCGTCCCGACAAACTAAACGCTCTAAATAACAAGGTTCATATTGAATGCGTCGCCGCGTTCGACGAGCTGCGAAAGGACGACGGCGTTCGCGTTTTAGTCATAACTGGTGCGGGCGAAAAGTCGTTCGTCGCGGGTGCAGACATCAGCGAGTTCGAGGGACAAACGCCCGTCACTCAGCGAAACGCATTTCACGAGCGCTCGCTTTTCAACTCGATCGACACGTTTCCAAAACCCGTCATCGCAATGGTCAACGGCTTTTGCCTCGGCGGGGGCAACGAACTAGCGATGGCGTGCGATATTCGAATGGCGAGCGAAAGCGCGAAGTTTAGTCAGCCCGAAATAAATCTCGGTATCATGTGCGGCGGCGGCGGCACTCAGCGTTTGACGCGCCTCGTCGGCGAAGGCCGTGCGATGGAAATGGTGCTTACCGGAGACATGATCGACGCCGCAACTGCCGAAAAGCTGGGCCTTGTTAATCACGTTTACGCCGCCGACCAACTCGAGGCCGAGACGATGGCTATCGCGACAAAGATCGCCGAAAAAGCACCGATTGCGTTGCAGCTTTCGAAAGAAGCCGTGAAATTCGCCTCGCGCTCAAACCTCGACGAAGGCCTTCGTCGCGAGGTCGATCTTTTCGCGATCTGCTTTTCGACCGAAGACAAAAAAGAAGGCGTCGCCGCCTTTCTCGAAAAACGAAAACCGGAGTTTAAGGGGAAATAGATGCCCTCGCGGCAGAGATTTCTTTCACACGATCTCGACGCAAGTAGTAAATCACAACGCCGCTCAATAGGCCGGCAACGACAACCCACAAATGCCGCGAGTCGGATTCCGGATCGGTCAGCGTCGCCCACACAACCGCTCCCGCAAAGAGCATCGGCAAAATCGTAATTACAATTAGAACCGACATTCCGCCCGGTATCTTGAACGGTCGCGTTGCGCCGGGTTGCGTTTGGCGAAGCACAATCAGCGCGACGAACTCCAGCAAAATCTCTGACGAATACAAAATGATATCCATTACAACGAGCTTGCCAAATGGCAGGGCAGAGAAGGCCGCGGCGATCAAACAACAAATGAATAGCGATGCGTTCGGCACGCCCGTCTTGGGATTCGCACGCGATAGAAAACGTGGAAACCATCCGTCTTCAGCCATCGCAAACGGCAGCCGCGACGCATAAAGAATCTGCGAATTGAACAAACTCCACGCCGAAACGAGCGCTGCGACACCGATGATCGTTCCTAAAACTGGTCCGCCTACGAGTTCGCCGAGCGCCGGAAAGCCGGCTGATTCATTCCAAACTCCCGAGTCAGTCGTCGTACCGACTAGCGCAAACGTCGGTATCAGGTAAACCAAAATTGCCAATCCCATTGTCGCAAACAGAGCTCGCGGATAGTTGCGCGATGCTTTATTCACTTCGCCCGCGTATGTCGACACATTGTCCCACCCGGAATAGTTCCACATCACGGTTGCTAAACCCGCGGCAAAAAGTCCGCCGGTCATCTCGATTGAAAAGCCATCTCTTACAGCTTCAACAGATTTTGCGAATCCGCCGCTCTCGCTCGTAAAACCGAAAACCGTGAGCAAAACGAACGGCACGATGATCACGAGCAGAAAGACCACCGAGTTGTAACCGACCGCTTTCGCACCGCGCCAGTTCAAAAACATCGCGAGAAAGATCATCGCCCCTGCGATCGCCCAGCGGATCAGAAATTGGTTCCATGTCAGGTTGCCGTCCGCATCCGGTTGCAGCATAGGCAAAAAGAACGCGAGGTAATTGACGAAGAGCACTGGATAGATCGCAATATCGACCGCCGAATAGAGACACGTCCACCAGCCCTCCTGAAATCCCCAAAAATCGCCGAGCGCACGCTTTACCCAAACGTAGTAACCGCCCTCGACCGGCATCATAGCGGCGAGTTCAGAGACCATCAGCGAAATCGGAACCGACCAAAACAGCGGCGTCACGACGATCAGAACTATCGCCCAGCCGGCGCCGAGCTTGCCAAACAGTGGCTCGATCCCGAACGCACCGCCGCACACGGTAAAAAAGATCACGCCGACGAGCGCGACAAAGTTCAATCGCCGCGACGACGGCAGCGTCGACTCGACGACATTACCGGAAGGGACTTCTGCTGTTGCGATATCTTGCAATGAATTGAAAAAAGACTGGTTACTTTTTACAGCATAACCTGCACAAGAACAAACCGCGCTTCAGCCTCCGTAGCGACTGCCAAAATCATTTGCCGCCGAACGGCATTTCTGCTAGATTCAAATCTCGTTCATTTTGCATTTTCAATTTTGAATTTTGCATTTGTTATCGGGGACGTAGCTCAGCTGGGAGAGCGCTGCAATGGCATTGCAGAGGTCAGGGGTTCGATCCCCCTCGTCTCCACCAATCTATAACTCACATGAAAACGCTTTTCCTGCTTCGTCATGCGAAATCAAGCTGGGACGATCCGCAACTTGCCGATTATGAACGTCCGCTCAATAATCGCGGTCGTCGTGCCGCACCGTTCATGGGCAAATTGATGAAGGAAAAAGGCTTAGTGCCTGACGTAATTCTCTCTTCAACGGCGAAACGCGCTTGGCAGACAACCGAGTTGTTGAAACAAGCCGCCGATTTTCAAACTGACATAAGATTCGATGAGCGAATTTACGAAGCCAGCCCCGGCTCACTACAGCAAGTTGTTTCTGAGCTTGGAGATAACGACTTTGCATTGCTTGTCGGTCATAATCCAGGCATGGAGGGTTTTATTCGCCACCTCACCAACGGCGTCGAACCGATGCCAACGGCCGCACTCGCAGTTATAGACTTATCGATCGATAGTTGGAATCAAATCAAAAATGACTGCGGTAAAGTCCGGTGCATTTATCGCCCAAAAGACGAAAAGCGATAGGCGGGTTTCCGCTTTTTGTCTCTGCCAAATCGTGTTATACTCCCTCCAAAGTTTGAAATAGCACTTCACGTTTAACACAGAAGCCTTTTTTGCATTTTTAAATTCCGCATTTCGACTCCGGTTTTATGGAGGGAATGATTATGCAGCTAACCGTTGGTCAAAAGGTCGCCTATCCGAGTCAAGGGCCGTGCCTTGTCGAGGTGATGGAAAAGCGCATGATCGGCGGACGGCTTTTGATCGGCTACATGCTGCGGGTTCTAGGCGACAATTCGACCATTTTTATTCCACAAGGCAATACTGACAGCGTTGGCATACGTCCATTGATCAGCGTCTCGCAATGCCGCAAACTCATAGGAAAGCTCGCCGAAGATTTCGAACCCGTGTCGTGCGATTGGAAAACGCGTTCGCGTGAGTTTATGGAAAAGCTGCAATCGGGCGATGTGTTTCAAGCCGCTGATGTTTTTAAGAAACTCACTTTTCTTAGCCACGAAAAAAAACTTTCGTTCCGCGAACAAACTCTCTTAGAAAAGGCAAAGTTCTTAATTCTTTCGGAGATTCGCAACGCATATTCTAACGGCCGACCGCCACGCGAAACCGAGATCATCGGCCTCGTCGAAACCGCCTGCACAAAACATCTCTATAAACAGCCGCGCGTGATGGCGGCGACAATTCACTGAAAACAAAGAGCTTACGACTTGACGTAACTTGCCCTGACGACAGTTTTGATATTGCCGCGAACGTGAAAGTCGCCTTCGATGTCGACCTTTAGCGGGTCGCACGCTTGCACAAAATCTTCGAGGATGATGTTGACGACATGTTCGTGAAAAACCTTTACGTCGCGGAACGAGTTGATGTAGAGTTTTAGGCTTTTGAGCTCTATGCAAAGTTTGTTGGGAACATATTTGAGGCGAACTACGGCAAAGTCGGGAAAGTCCGAGAACGGACAGATTGCCGTAAATTCCGGCATCTCAAATTCAACCCAAATCTCGTTACCGGGAAACTCGTAAGCGAACGTATCGAGCTTGTAGAGGTTCATCTCGCCGCGTGGTGTCGGGCGAATGTCGAGACCTTGGTTGTTAGCGCCTTCAAGCACGTTGTCGTTTGGCATAACGATGTTTTCGCGAACTCATCTTGCGCACAGTAGCGATGTCTGTCACACCGCTGTCATTAAGCTGAGTCAATAAGTTAATGAAAATGTGCGCCGTCGCATGGGCATCGGCTGCGGCACGGTGATGATTGTAGAGGTCGATTGAATAATGTTCCGCTACTGTTTTTAGTTTGTGATTTACGATTTCAGGTAACAGCTTTCGGGAAAGCTGCACAGTGCAGAGGCACGGATTTGCCAGACGGTATTCGGGAAAGACTCGACCGATCTCGTGATTCAAAAAACGCATGTCAAAACCCGAATTGTGTGCAACAAGTACCGAGTCACCGATAAATTCTAAAAAGTTGTGAGCGACATCGGCAAAAACCGGCGCATCGGCGACCATCTCGTCGTCGATGCCCGTCAGGTTTGTGATGAAGTGCGGTATCGGCGTTTCGGGATTGACGAGAGTGTGAAACTCTCCGATCACCGCACCATTTTTCACGCGGTAAGCGCCGATCTCCGTTACACGGCACGGCGGGGTCTTTGCACCCGTAGTTTCGAGATCGAAGACGACGAACTCCGTATCCTCAAGTTCACGACTTTCGAAATCTGCAACTATAAGTTCAACTATTTCTCCATTTAACTGCAATCGCGGATCGCGTTCGATAAGTTCGCCGACGAGTTTTTTTGCAAGGAGCGGATCGGGCCGGCGGATCTTCATCACAAAATCGACGACACTCACCACCGACGCTTTGCCACCAAACGAGCGAAGAAGTTTGACCGTTTCGCTTATTAGCAATGACTCGGAAATTAAGTTAGGATACGGTGTCATTAAATGAAATTTTAGCAGAGTTTGATGAGTTCGATGAACGAAGAATCGATTTTAGATCATTTTAAGACAAGCGGCGCTCTGCTAGAGGGACATTTCATTTTGTCGAGTGGACTGCACAGCCCGCAATATCTGCAGTGCGCGCTTGCGTTGCAAAATCCTGCGGCCGCCGTGAAGTATGGCGGACGAATCGCGGCGAAGTTTAAAGATGAAAACATTGACATCGTCGCCTCGCCGGCAATAGGCGGACTCGTGATCGGTTTTGCGGCTGCACAAGCACTTGGTGTGAGATTTATTTGGACCGAGCGTCAGAATAGTGAGATGACGCTGCGGCGCGGATTTAAAGTAAGCGAAGGTGAGCGCATATTGGTTGTCGAAGATGTTATTACAACCGGAGGCTCGACGCGCGAGTGTATTGCGGCATTAGAAATACATGGAGCAAGAGTTGTCGCTGCCGCTTCGATTATTGACCGCTCGAACGGCGCGGTCGATGTTGGTGTGCCGCGTATTTCGCTCGCAACACTCGATGTGCCAAGTTATTCGACAGACGTTTGTCCGATGTGTGTTGAGGGAATCGAGGCCTTAAAACCTGGCAGCAGAAAATGAACGTACGAGATTTTTGGGAAGAGTTTTGTCGTTTTTCGGGACTCGACCCATCGACCCCGTATCAAGTTTGGTATTTCGGCAATTCACGTCGGCAGGCCCGTGAATTGGCTGAGCTTGTCATCGCCGGTGTCAAAACTGCCACCGCGAGTTTGCTCCAAACAAACCAACTCGCGCCAGACAAGGCGCCGATCGACGACGGGTACAGCGTCGTCACAAACTTCGAGGGAGAACCGATGTGCGTTATTCAGACCACCGCAATTCGACATCTGCCGTTTAGCAAGGTCGACGCGACGTTCGCATTTGACGAGGGCGAGGGCGACAGAACTCTCGCGGATTGGCGCGAAGGTCACTGGGCGTACTTCACCAGAGAAGCCGCCGAGATGGGCTTTCACTTTGATGAGGATTCGGTCGTTTGCTGCGAGCGTTTTCGGCTTTTGTTTCCCGTATGAACTTCAAACTTCTGATTCAATACGACGGCACCGACTTTCACGGTTGGCAGGTGCAGGAGAACGACCGCACGATCCAGGGCGAGCTCGAACGCGTGATCGGAATGTTGGTCGATGCCGATGTGAGCGTTATTGGTTCTGGCCGCACGGACGCGGGCGTTCATGCTGAGGGACAAGTCGCGAATGTGCACATCGCCAGCGACAAATTTACGCCGGAGAAACTCAAACACGCGATCAACGGGAATCTCTGGCGCGACATTAGGATAATGAAGTGCGAGCGGGCGCCGGATGAGTTTCACGCGCGTTTCTCTGCAAAGAGCAAGACATATCTTTATCGCGTCGTAAATGCGCCGGTAATCTCACCGTTTTGGCGCAGGTTCGCTCATCACGAATCGCGACCGCTCGATGTTGCGCGGATGAACGATGCTGCGCGATTTTTCTTAGGCGAGCACGATTGGACGGCGTTTGCGTCCGCGAAATCCGATGGTGAAAGTCGAGTGCGAAACGTCACGGATTTTATTGTCGAGTCTCACTGGGAGAGAAACGCTGACTCGCAGATCATCGAGTTTCGTATTACTGCAAAAGGCTTTTTGCGTTACATGGTTCGCTCGATCGTCGGCACGCTGATAGAGGTCGGGCGTGGTGAAAAGGATAGTGGTACAATTCAAACTGCAATCGTTACCGGCGACCGAAATCTCGCGGGCAAAACCGCGTCGGCACAAGGTTTGACCTTGCTAAAAGTCGAATACGATTGATGCGTTTTTGTGTTGATCTATCACATAGTTTTACCCGACGATTGGCAGGCCTTTGACACCGGGCTTTACCGCGCAAAGAGTTTGGAGATCGAAGGCTTTATTCACTGCAGCTTTGCCGATCAGCTCGATGGCGTGATCAAACGATATTACAGAGGCGTGAAGAGACTTGTCATCATCGAGATCGAGAGCGACAAACTCATGTCACGAGTCTTGAAAGAGCCGTCGACGAATAACGAAATTTACCCGCATATTTACGGTCCGATAAATCGCGACGCGATAGTCGGCGTGTCGATTAAGAATGCTTAAAGGTTTTGACGGAATAGTAAAAACAAATTCTGCCGACGCTCAACTTTTGGCGGCGATAGATGTGACGCGTCTGCCGCAACACATCGCGGTGATAATGGACGGCAACGGACGCTGGGCACGTTCCAAAGGTAAGCCGCGGATTTTCGGGCATCGCGCCGGTGCGGATTCAGTCAGAGCTATCGTCGATACGTGCGCACGGCTCGAGATCAAAGCTGTCACGCTTTACGCATTTTCGACTGAGAATTGGAAGCGTCCAAAAACCGAGATCAAAGGTTTGATGCAGATGCTCAAGCGATTTATTCGCAGCGAGCTGAAAGAAGTTCACTCAAATAACATTCGCTTTCAGGCGATCGGCGATCTTTACGGGCTCGACGGTGATGTGCAAAAAGAGATCACTTTCGCGACGCAAACCACGGCCAACAACACCGGAATGGTGATGTGCGTTGCGCTAAATTATGGCGCGCGCGCAGAGATCGTTCGTGCAGCGCGTCTCGCGTATCAGGACATCGAACGCCGAAACGTGGGTGTAGATCACCTGACCGAAGAAGACATCGAGCGAAATCTCTATACACACGGGCTGCCGGACGTCGATCTGCTAATACGCACGAGCGGCGAATTCCGCATCTCAAACTTCTTACTGTGGCAGCTTGCTTACAGCGAAATTTACGTGACGCCAACGTTGTTTCCCGACTTTCGCCGGCCGCAAATCTTCGAAGCGATCATCGAATATCAAAAACGTCATAGACGTTTCGGGGGAGTGAACTGACCGCGTTTATTTAACCGCAGATGGCGAAAAGAACGCAGATTAAATCAGATACTCAATTTTTTCCAATTTGCGTCATTTGCTTTATCTGCGGTTAACAGCCGGTGCCGATATTCAATATGAAAATGCGAATTTTAACCGCAGCCGTCGCTTTGCCGATCCTGATCGCCGCAATAATTTTGCCGCTCTGGTGGCGCGAATCTGCGTGGCTGTTTGTAGCGCTGGCGGCGTTTGCTATGGCTGCCGGTCTGTTTGAATTTTACTCGCTTACAAAAAACCTAGAACTAAAAGCTGACGCCGCGATCGGATATCTCGGTGCAGCGGCTTTGTTCATAGGATTTGTGTTCGATGCACCGGCAAAGGCGCCGGAACTGATATTGCTGACGCTCTCTTTGTTCGTCATTGTGCTGCTCATCACACAGACATTTCGCTTTCGTAAGAGTTTTCCCAAGATGCTGACCGGCGTTGGTGTGACGCTGCTCGGCGTGATGTATGTTGCGTTTCTCGGTGGTTTTTTGGTCGCGATGCGTGTCGGATTTGAAAACGGAATTAATCTTTCAACAAAACTGCTCGGATATTTTTTCATCGTTGTTTTTATGTCCGACACCGGTGCATATTATATCGGCCGAGCGTTTGGCAAACACAAACTCGCCCCCGCGATCTCGCCCGGCAAAACTGTCGAAGGGCTTATCGGCGGACTTATATCAGCGTCCGCAGGGGCTGCAATCACAACCTACGTCTTTTTTCACGAATTGCCGTTTCAATATTCGATACCGCTCGCATTGGTTTTGGCAGCCGTCGGCGTGCTTGGCGATCTCGCCGAAAGTGCAATGAAACGCGCCGCAGGAGCCAAAGATGCAGCTTCGATATTGCCCGGCCACGGCGGTTTTCTTGACAGACTGGACAGTTTGCTCTTTGGCGCACCGATACTGTATTACTTCGCTCGGTTTTATTTTTAAAGAAAGATTGCCCACGAAACACACGAAAGGCATGAAAAGTAACTTCTTTTAGTGTATTTCGTGTGTTTCGTGGGCATAATAGGTTTTTATGTTGGATGTTTTAGGAAACTTGGAACGGACACACACGTGCGGTGAGCTGCGCGAGTCGCATGTCGGCCAAAAGGTCGTTTTGATGGGCTGGGTGGCTAAGAAGCGCGATTTTGGCGTGCTGACATTTATCGATCTTCGCGATCGTGAGGGCGTTACGCAGGTCGTGCTGAGCGAAGAAGACGCGGGCGACGCGCACGTCAAAGCGAAGAATCTTCGCGGCGAGTTTGTCATCGCCGTTAAAGGCGAAGTTGTCGAGCGTGAGGGCACGCACAACGCAAAACTCGCAACCGGCGACATCGAGGTTCACGCCGACGAGATCTTGATATTGAACGACGCTAATGTTCCGCCGTTTCAGCTTGAGGTTGCGGGCAGCGAGAATTTGGCGGACGAATCGACGCGGCTCAAATACCGATATTTAGATTTAAGAAGGCCGCAGCTTCAGAACAACATCCGAATGCGCGCGAAAGCTGTCGCGGCGATCCGCGAGTATTTCGACACGCGTGGTTTTATCGAGATCGAGACGCCGATTTTGCTCAAATCGACGCCCGAGGGTGCGCGAGATTTTATTGTGCCGTCGCGGATTCATGCGGGCAAATTCTTTGCGCTGCCGCAGTCGCCGCAGATCTTAAAGCAGATTACGATGATCGCCGGCTTTGACAAGTATTATCAGATCGCACGCTGCTTTCGCGACGAAGATTTGCGTGCGGACAGGCAGCCCGAATTCACTCAGCTCGATATGGAGATGTCGTTCCCAAACCGCGAGATCATCTATCGCGAAATGCAGGGAATGTTCAATCACGTGCTTCGACTGATCGATGTCGAACTGCCGGCCGAGTGGCCGCGAATGACATACGCCGAAGCGATTGCCAGATACGGCTCGGACAAGCCCGATCTGCGATTCGAAATGGAGCTTGTCGATTTGAGTGACAATCTTCGTGACACGGATTTTGCTCCGTTTGTAGATACGTTCGCGAACGGCGGTGAGATCAAATGCCTTGTTGTAAAAGGCCGAGCCGATTATTCGCGAAAGCAAACCGATGAGCTGCAGGAGTTTGTAAAACGTTACGGAGCGAGCGCGCTTGCGTGGATAAAACTCGGTGACGAGACGACGTCATCGTTGCTCAAGGTTTTAGGCGAGGAGAAGATCGCGCAGCTTGCCACTAATGCAAAAGCTGAAAAAGGCGATGCTGGTTTGATCGTCGCCGGAAAGAAATCTGTCGTCGCAGCGTCGCTTGGAGCACTGCGCAACGAGATCGCTCGGCGCGAAAATTTGATTGACCGCAGTCTATACGAAGCGTTGATCGTCACCGAGTTTCCGATGTTCGAGCACGACGAAGAGAGTGATCGATACATGGCGGCGCATCATCCTTTCACTTCGCCAATGGACGAGGACCTTGAACTTTTTAAGACTGCCGTCAATGACAATTCGCAGCATCATCTGCTCGGTCAGGTTCGTGCTAAAGCGTATGATGCGGTGATCAACGGTTACGAGTGCGCGGGCGGATCGATCCGTATTCACCAAGCAGATGTGCAGGCGTTGAATTTTAAAGCGCTGGGTATGTCGCCGGAATCGGCGCGTGCGCAGTTCGGATTTTTCCTCGACGCGCTTCGCTACGGCACGCCGCCGCACGGCGGCTTCGCCGCCGGCATCGAGCGCACATGCATGATCCTTTGCGGCACCGAAAACATCCGCGACGTGATGGCGTTTCCAAAAACTGCGTCAGCGCAAGACCTGATGATGGATTCACCGGGCGAAGTTGACGACGCACAGTTGAAGGAATTAGGAATTTCAACGCAAAGTCGCTAAGAGAGCAAAGACGCAAAGTTACTTTTTTTATATTCCTTTGCGGTCTTAGCGACTTTGCGTTGAGAACTTTTCCGCGAACAATCGACGACAATATGTCGTAAAATCAAGCTAGCGATGCCGACAAAGTACGACACAAATCCGCTCGATCCGGACTTTCCGGAGAAAATAAGGGCTGAGGCCGAAGCTGAGGTCGTGACGCAGATTTTGTCCGAGACCGGCGCGGCCGAAACGCGGCAATTGGCGAACGCTGCGCCTACGGGAACGACCGAGCATGAGACGCGCAGATTTTTTGCGGCCGATGCCGCTTACTCGCAGCCTTACGACGGTCAGTATGTTCCCGCTACTTACCAGCCGGCGAATCTCACTTCCTTATCCGAAGTGACTTCGCGAAAGATCGAGCCGTTTGGCATACCCGAGCACATGGTGGTCGCGGCGCCGTATATTCCGTGGTACATCGGCATGGTCGCAGGCGCGCTAATTTTGTTTTTGGTGCCAAAGAGCGAAACGAAAGTTCGCTTTCACGCCGCGCAAGGTTTGGCGGCACACGTCGGGATTCTGGCTGTGACGACGATACTTGGAATTGTCGGCAATATAACCGAAATTGCGGACATCGGCAACTTGATCTTTACGCTCGTCACGTCGATCATGCTCGTCGCTTTTGCGATAAAGGCGTGGCAGGGCAAACCTGTGCACATCGAGAGCGTCGATAAACTCACCAACTTGCTCGAAGACAAAATCAATCCGACTCTCGGCCGCAAATAAATTACTTAGCTCGCGTCCGCGCTTTCGCGTCGTAGCTTTAACATGCCGGTGACGACCAAAAAGATCGCCAGGCCGATCAATGCCAGCGACATCACGCCGTTGATGAGCTTGATGTCGAACCAATTTGTCGCCTGAAAATTGCCGATGACGATCGACGTGAGCGCCCACAGAGTGATCACCAGCACAAATAGCATCGGCAGTAGCGTGAAGGCGATTCGCTTGCGAGCTTTGTAGAGCCAGACTGTGATCGATAGCAGCGTGAGTGCGGCGAGCAATTGATTTGACGCGCCGAAAAGCGTCCAAAATTCAATGTAACTGCCGGGCTTGGCGAGAAAGATCAGCGCGAAAGGCAGCGCGACCGTGATAAGCGTTCCGATGACGGCTCCGACTTTACCGGGAATGCCGATCAGTTCTTGCACAAGATAGCGGCCGAGACGCATCGTTACATCGAGCGTGTCAAAGACAAACGTCGAAAACGCCATCGCCCCGAACGTGACCGCAAACTTCAGATTTTCCTGCCCAATGATCAGCGACAAAAAATTACCGATGCCGTTGCCGTAAATTTTTCCCGCGGGCAGATTTTTGCCATCAGGTCCGACGAGCGAATCACCAAAAGCGATCATTACCGTCACGAGAGCGATGAAGGCGACAAAGCCCTCGGCCAACATCCCGCCGTAACCGATCGGGCGCGTGTGCGATTCTTTGTCGATCTGTTTTGAAGTCGTGCCTGAGCAGACGAGTCCGTGAAAGCCTGAACACGCGCCGCACGCGATCGTGACGAACAAAAATGGAAACAACATTCCCGTCATTCCGCCGACATCGAACGATTTGAACGCTGGTTGCTGAATCTCATACCCGCCGAAGAAAATTCCGATCACGCCGACCGCGATCGCCGCATACAGCACAAATCCACCGAGATATCC
>JANOGL010000288.1:0-3935 GCA_031405985.1 Acidobacteriota bacterium
TGGAGAGGAATGTCAGTTCCCAAAGTCGGAGAGGCGAACCACAAACGGCAGACATCGTAATTCGGCGTCGCGAGGTACGGGGACGATCGCTTTTCGGAGATATCGGTTTCGGGAAAACGTCAAAAGGCTACGTTGCCATCATCGACGATATGGACTTGAACCACCGGCTTGGCAAAGACTTTATCGTCCGACTTCAGAACAGCTATCACGAAGCGGCAGCAAGAAAGATGGCCAAGAAACTCGGCGGAACTCTTATCAAAGAGCGAGTAGGAAAGACTCTCAAGATAAGAATTAAATATTGAGGAGAATCAAATAATGCCTGAAGTCGAATTCAAAATCGATACCGAACGCGGAACCTGCGAAACCGAGATAAAGGGGTATCAAGGTGTCGCTTGTGAGAAGACTGCGACACAGCTAAAGGAAGTTCTTGGCGATCCGTCTGCCGAAACTAAAAAGCAAGAGTATTTCGTTACACCGAGGTCCAAACAGACCGCCAAACGAAAATGAGCAAAGAAATCACGTTCATACTCGAACCAGACAATGGGAAAATGACAGCAGAAGTTTCGGGCATTTCGCCAGAAATGCTCACCGACCTACGCGGTGTTCTTCATACTGGTCAAAATGTGAATTGTGGGAAGCCACTCGAAGAAGACCTCGCTGAACCGCTCAATCACATGAATTTTGTTTTAGGTGATAATCAGTCGATTTGGCTCCATCGGATATATCACAACTCCGTGGTCGATGGTCCTGGTCGGCGAAGCGTTGTTCAGGTCGCCGGCTGTTCAATTCGTTGTCTCGGGTGCTACGTTCCACAGACCCACAAACGCGAGAAGGGCGCTCTAGTGTCGATTTCCTCAATATTCAGCGAGATTGTCAGAAATCGCGTCAACCACGACGGCGTGACGATTCTTGGCGGCGAGCCATTCGATCAACCGGGTCCCGTTGCGGAATTTGTCTCAAGGCTAAAGCGTCACGAGCTGCATATCACGATATATTCGGGTTACACGCTCGAAGCCTTGATCGAACGAAAAGACCCCAACGTAGATTTCATTCTTACGCACACTGACTTGCTCATCGACGGCCCGTTTCTCAGCCAACTTGGGCAGGACGCCGGCGAGTACCGCGGATCGCGAAATCAAAGAATGATTATCCCGCCCATCTCGATATACGGGTTATGAAGAACAACCGCCTGACGCACTTAACAAAGTAAGCGGCCGTGAACGTCTCCCACACCGTCCACGGCCTTGCCTGATTGAACGCTTTTGGAGGCGCTCAGTTTCAGACTTAACCAGTATTCCCTACAACAAAAATTCCGTCAAATAAAAATGGAGAGCGGATAACGGTAATCGAATTTTGATTTGGCAATCTGTACGTACATCACATCTACCGCGCGTGATCATTACCATCGGTCATAATTTGAATACAATGGCGAAAATACTCAACGCCCATCCTATCAACGCGGAGCCGTAGATCAACATGGTAGCCCGGTCATGCCTAATCAGCCAATTTGACGATTTTAGCCGGCCGCGAAATTGGCCGGTATGGATGCCCCACAATTCTTCGATCTTTCTTCCTCTGCTTATCAGATCATCGTGGAGTTCGGAGTTCCGACGATCGTATATAAAAAGAGCTAACGTCGCGACCAAACCAAGTACAGCGATCCCGATCTTTATCGCCAGCGAAAGACCTTTAGCGGCTCCTTCGCTCGCGAGCAAATTTGCAAGCAAGACAGCTGACACGGCCGGAACAAACCCGAGTAGCTTGAAACGAATGTCTATCAGGACATGCCAACTCGAGCAAATCTGTTCGTAAAGTGCGATCAGCTCGTCTTTACTTGCGTTTACCGTTACTTCTTCTCTAGCAAAAATCGGCAGCGGTGAGACATCATAGTGCCGATTTTTCATCGATTCTCGATCCTTCATTTCGTGACCTCCGCAGAAAAAAATATAAATCCTCGCCCGGAAACGGTCAAAGGCATTCTTGACTTTTCCTCTTAATAAGAGCGCAATATTATCATTCAAATAGTGAACCGCCTCCATCGGCTTGAGTTGTCCGAGGTCGGCGCGATGAATTGAGTGTAAGTAATGAGTAAAATAGCGGCTTCGATTCGCCGCGTCGAGATTCTTTAGGAATGTTCCTCGCTCGAATCCCAGCCAAAGGCGACAATATAGTTTTTTATCTGGTTTAGAAACGGGAGATCTTATGTCCAGAAGCACACGCAAATATCGGATTGCCGAGCAGTCTGAGGTTCTAAGTGTTTTTGTGTTCGTAAGACAGAACTCTGCGCCGATAACTTGGTCTTTTGCGCTGATACATCCAGACGAGCCACCCTCGATCTAGAAGATTTGTCTTCGAGGGCAGCAGAGGGTTCGTTGAAACAGTAAGGTTCGACGAAAGTGGAAAAAGAAGGAAAAGAAAAAAAAGCGACGCCTGATTTTCTGCGAAACGACCGCGGCAGAACAAAATCGAACGCGATTGAAATACCCTCAATCAACCTTCCAAAGGGCGGCGGAGCGATCAAGGGCATCGACGAGAAGTTTTCGGTCAATGCGGTAAACGGGACAGCGGCGATTTCGATACCGTTTCCCTTGTCGTCGGCAAGGGGCGCGACCCCAAGCCTGGGTTTGTCCTATAATTCCGGCTCCGGCAACGGCACTTTTGGCCTTGGGTGGAACCTGAACCTTCCGTCGATAAAACGAAAAACCGACAAACAACTTCCTCAATACGCGGATGCCATCGAGTCAGACACATTCCTTTTTTCCGAAGCAGAAGACCTGGTGCCCGAGTTTCAAAAAGAAAACGACGGCAGTTTTAGCCTCGACCCAACTGGCGATCACATTATTAGGGAAGAAGATTCACCGGACAGCAATTTTAGGATCCGGTATTTCAGGCCACGGATAGAAGGGCTATTTGCACGAATAGAGCGATGGCAGCATAAGGCTACTTCAGAAATGAGATGGCGGGTGATAACCAAAGAAAATTTCACCACACTGTTTGGCTGGACCGCCAACGCAAAAATTTTCGATCCGAATGATGGTAAACGGGTTTATCAATGGCTGCCTGAATTTTCCTTTGACGACAAGGACAACTGCATCAAGTACGTTTATAAGCGGGAAGACGACGAGGGTTTTGATCCGGCCCTTCTCCATAATCGAAACCGCTTCGCTGCCGGAAATATCACCTACACAAATTTGTATTTGAAAAGCGTTTTGTATGGGAACAAGACCCCGTACAAGAGCTTTGGGGACCCGTTCAATGCCGACCCGGATTTTCTATTTCAACTCACACTCGACTACGGAGAGCATGCAACGGCGGCTCCGTGCGCGGCGATAAATGACTGGAACTTTCGTCCCGACCCTTTTTCGGAATACAAACCGGGATTTGAGATCAGGACGACGCGCCTATGTGAGCGCGTATTGCTTTATCACTTTTTTGATGAACTCCCCGGCGGTTCGGCATTGGTCCGATCAGTTGACTTTAATTTTGATACAAGCACTCAAAGAGATTTCGCCTATCTCACATCGGTTGTTCAAACAGGTTACATAAAGCAGGCAGATGGAACCTATACAAAGAAAGGCCTGCCTCCTTTCGAGTTTAAATATCAAAAGCACGAATGGAGTAAAGAAGTAAAAACCATCGGGGCGGATGACGTGGTGCATTCGCCCGGTGGGCTGGCTGACTCGTCGTATCAGTTTACCGATCTTTTTAACGAAGGGCTTTCCGGCATTCTCTCTGAACAAGCAAACGGCTGGTTCTACAAACATAATCTCGGAAATGGAAAATTTGCGCGAGCAAAGATGGTTACACCAAAACCCTCTTTCGCCGGACTTGGCGGTGGGTTCAATCTTGGACTTCCAGTCATTGAAGTTCATGTACCCGCCCTGCACGCGGAACCATGTGCTCTGGTCGCGGGTGTCGTAGAGGAGTCCCAGCGA
>JANOGL010000319.1:0-2329 GCA_031405985.1 Acidobacteriota bacterium
CGCGTTTGCCGTACATAAGCATTCCGATTCGATAAACCCGTGACGCGAGCCAGACGAGACCGGCGATTGTAAGACAGTTTAAAAATACCGCCAGTGCGATCTGCCAGAACGGCGGTGTCTCGGCCAGAATTCGCACAGGCATTGTCAGCGGCGCGAAGAGCGGCGCGATCGACACCCAAAACGACAAACTCGAATTCGGATCTCGTATCACCGCAAAGCAAAAAAAACAAAGTATTTATTCAGATCTTTCATATGTGTTTTTTGTGCCTTTTGTGGCAATCATGCTTGTCTTATCCACTTCAAAACTTCAGGTATCGTTGCGCGTTTGCCGTACATAAGCATTCCGATTCGATAAACCCGTGACGCGAGCCAGACGAGACCGGCGATTGTAAGACAGTTTAAAAATACCGCTAGTGCGATCTGCCAGAACGGCGGTGTCTCGGCCAGAATTCGCACAGGCATTGTCAGCGGCGCGAACAGCGGCGCGATCGACACCCAAAACGACAAACTCGAATTCGGATCGCGTATTACCGCAAAGCAAAAATAAAATCCGATGAGCATGATCATTATCGGCGGAAACGCAAATTGTCCGCCCTCTTGCACAGTCGTGACCATCGCCCCGATCAGCGCAAAGATCGACGCGTAAATAAAATAGCCGACAACAAAAAAGACAAAAAAGTAAAAGATCATCAACGGCGTTATGCTCGGCAAGCCCGAAAACACTTCGCTTGTATCCGCCTGAAACGACAGAAACACAACCATCGCTGCAAGCGAGCCGACCCAGATGCCAAGCTGCGTCAAACCCGCGAGACCGACCCCGACGAGCTTACCGGCGAGTAACACAAATGGCCGTGCGGACGAGAACAGAATCTCCGCAATGCGCGTTTCTTTTTCTTCGACGACCGCTCCCATTATCACCTGTCCGTAGATCGTCAGCGTAATGTAGATCATCATTCCGATTACGAGCGACGCAATAAAAAGCATGTCGCTGTCTTTCTCTTCGCCGCGTTCGTTGATCGACTTCGAGTCGAGACTGACGTTCTGACTGAGATCTTTAAGCAGCGTTTCGTTGATATTTGCTTCTGCCAGTCGCTGCGACCGTACTGCCTCGTTCAGCGCGTCCTTTAGCGTGTCGTTTGCAACAAAGTCACCGGCTTTTCGCGATAGAAACTCGAACTTCGCATCTTTTGCTTCGATGTCGTTCGGTATCATTAAGTAAGCGTCGATCTCGTCGGCCGCAGCCTTCAAATTCAAATCCGCACGAATCTGCTCGTTAGTTTTTCGTGCCGCGTCATAATCTACAAAAACAAAACCCGACGCAAGCTGCTCGGCTCCGCGTCTCATCTTTTCTTCCTGAGAAGCATTTAGATCGCCAACCTGATCCTTCGCCGCTTGCCGCGCCTTCGCTCGTATACGCTCGGCTGAGAGATTTTCTTTTAATCGCGGTAAGATTTTGTTCGTCGGATCGACCACGACAATGCGCGTCGGCTCACCCTTGAGCGAAAAGATGATCGCCGGAACGATCGCAAACGCAAGGCCGATCACCGGAAACACAAGCGTCCCCAACAGAAACGCCCATTTATAAACGATCTTTTTGTACTCGTGATTTACGACCGCTAGAAACTTACGCATATGAGATATAAAATGTGAGAAATAAGAAATTTATTTCCTCGCTTTCGCCATTTTGATCGCCGAGACTAACATTCGCTGAAGTTCATCGCATTCCCCAAGAACTGATTCTACGTGTTTTAGTGTCAGCATCTTACTGTCACGCAGCAGCCGAAGCCAGTAATGAGTCTCGAACGCTTCTTTGTTGGCAATGGCTAATTTATGAATGAAATCTAGCTTCGATTCACCTTGATAAGCCTCTTCAATATTAGCTCCTATCGAAGTTCCAGAACGCAACACCTGTTTAGAGAGGACAAATTCTTTCTGTTCGGCCACAAGATAACGGCAAAGTTTCACAACACGCAATGCGAATGCGTACGATCTTTCTTTCAGAATATTAGTTTTCATTTGTTCTCCTTTTAGATCTCATTTCTCACTTCTTACTTCTCACATCCTATGTTCCAACTTGATCGATAAAGATATCATTAAGACTAGGCTCGACCTTTTCAAACTTTGTGATCTCGGCGCCCGCGTCGATCAGTTTGCGCAAAAGTTTTTGTGCATCAGCTCTGTCGGCGAGATGAATTTCCTTTTCGTCAGAATGTTCGACAACTTTTGTTATTAACGATCTGTCTGCCAGAACCGCGTCACCGCCGGTCGCGCGCAAAGCAATCAAATTGTGTCCGTACGATTCTTTTACCTCACGCAAACTTCCCGACAC
>JANOGL010000335.1:0-1760 GCA_031405985.1 Acidobacteriota bacterium
CCGATCGCCGTCATCATCGACCCGAGCTACAAGCTGCTGCGAATCTCGCCTGATCTTCGCGTCTCGTCGATCGCGCGTCGTGGCATCGAGCAGTTTAAGACAGGCAACTACGTCGAAGCGCAGCAGCAGTTCGAAGAGGCGTTAAAGCTCGACCGCTCGAATTCGTGGATCTACTATCATCTCGGCCTTCTGTTTCTCGACCAGCGAAACTTCGACCTGGCGATAGATAATTTCAAAGCTGCGCTCGGCGGTAATCTAAATCCCGTGTGGCTCAGCGTCTGGTCCAACATCAAGATGGGCAACGCCTACGACGCCAAAGGTGACCGCACACGCGCCGTCGCCGCCTACAAACGCGCGGAAACGCTCGGCGACAACTACGACAACGCGCAAGAAGCCGTCAAAAAATATCAGGCGGCGCCATACGACCCGAGAGAGAACAAAGCGACAGCGACGAAGTAATTTTGTGAAAACCCGAAGCACCTTTGGCGCTCGATTATTGTTTCTGCAGCGCAGGATTGTTAGGATTCACTGCTCGTAATTCATCTACAGTTTTTTGCAGATTAGCGGCGTCGCCATTTTCGCGATAGGCGATGACGAGGTTTTGCAGCGTGACTTCGTGTTTTGGGTTGATGGCGAGAGACAACTTGTACTCTTTTATCGCACGATCGATGTCACGAGGTTCGCGTAAATAAAATGTGAGGCCGAGGTCGGTGCGGGCCGTTATGTCTTTAGGGTTTTTTGCAAGAGCTAGCGTGTACCACTTCTCGGCTTCCAAATAATTCTCTGCATCGAAGTATGCATTGCCGGCTTTTACTAGCGGTTCGGCTTCGGTCGGTTTTAGCACACTAGCCGCCTCGTAAAACTTTGCAGCGTCTGCAAAACGCCCTATCTGATAGTAAAGATCGCCGGCCGCCATCTGTGACTCGAAATTCTGCGGCTCGGCTTTTGCTTTTTCGATCGCGACCGTTACCTGCTGTATAGCTGCCGCCCCCGTCGGTCCGTCGCTCGCGCCGATCGGCGGATGATCGGCCGGCAGCGCGGGATTTGAGTTAGCGGACGGCGCCAATGTGCTCGCCGTGGCCGATGTCTCGAGTGCCGAGCGGTTAAGGCTGTTGGCGAACATAAAACCAATGATCGAGCCGAGGAGCAGCCCGATCATACCAAACATAATGTTTTCTTTTTTCATAAAAAAATTTGCCAGCGAGAACACAGAGGGCGCCGAGAAACTAACCTCAAGAATCTCTGTGGTCTCTGTGGCTAATCTTACTTGATAGTAATACCAATCGACTCTAGAAATCTATTCGGCCTCTCGCCGCCGATCAGTGCAAAGACAAAATCGTTTGGAATCGTCGCGACGATCTCTTTTGTTTTTACATTTTCGAGCACGACTTCTTTTGCGCGCATCTCTTTAATGCCGACGCCGAATTTTAGATCGAGCAAGCCGTCCTCTGCGCAGTTGTAGAGTTGAAACTTATTACCGAACTTAACCGTCGGCGCCAGATAATCGCGAACGAGAACCGTCACGCGATTCACATCCTCGCTCTTTCGTGGGCTTATGTTGGCGCCGTCGCGCGTTGCGATAAGATCGACCGCGGCCTCGACTGCGACATTGCCACCGCCGACAACGATTATGTCTTTGCCACGGAAGTCCATCGGATTAGAAAGAGCGTAAATGACCTTTTGCTGTTCGCGTCCATCGATAACAACTTTCAAATCTTCTTCGTTCGGTACACGCAGCTTATTCGGCGCACCGCGCAGGC
>JANOGL010000339.1:0-3134 GCA_031405985.1 Acidobacteriota bacterium
ATGCACACTGTCGTGTCGGGTGAAACGTTGCTGCCTTCGCTGACATAAGCGTCTTTATCCGGGCCAGGGGAGCGATAAAATGTGCCGACGATCGGCGAAACAATTTTGTGGAGACCTGCGTCCGGGTCAACCGCAGGTTCGGCGGTGACAGTGTCGGCAGTCGGAGCAGCGGCGACCGGCAGTGCAGTTGCAGCAAGCGGCTGCGGAACGCCCGCCATCTTGCTCAGTCGAACGCGAATATTCTCGTTTTCGAATTCGAAATCGGTAAATCCGTGCTCATTGACAAGCGCGGCCAGAGCCTGTAGTTCATCCATGTTGAACGACGGATCGGTTATCTGATCTGTTTTACCGCTTTTTTTATCGACCACTGTGTTTTCGTCTTTCGCTTTTGCCGAAGCCGTGTTGTTGCCCATGACTTGCCCTCCGAGCTGCTAGCTCTTTGCGGCCATCTCGCGTGGATTGTCGACCAGTTCGATCACCGCCATCTCGGCGTTGTCGCCCTGGCGTCGGCCGAGTTTGATGATGCGCGTGTAGCCGCCGTTACGGTCTTTATAGCGCGCTCCGAGCTCATTGAAAAGCCGCTGGACAGCTGCAACGCCTGCGGTGCGTTCGATTTTGTCCTTCGGTTCGCCTTTTTTACCGCGAAAACGGCTCGCCGCAATTTTGAAAGTACTGTTACCGGCGTGAAAGAACTTCGCAGCCTGTCGTCGAAGATGCACTTCGCGAAGTTTGCCGTCCTGACCGTCAAGGCCCTGCGCTTTTCTGGCAAGCGTGATCACCTTTTCGACAAACGGGCGCAACTCTTTTGCCTTCTGAACAGTCGTCACAATGTGTTCTTTGTCGGCGTTTATCAGCGAAGTCGCCATGTTCCGCAGCATCGACATGCGATGCTCCGTTGTGCGGCCTAATTTACGATGTGCTTTTAAATGTCTCATTCTAGTCCAGATCGCGACCGCCCGAGCCCGGGATCGGATTTCCCTGTTCGTCAAAATCCATTCCAAAATCGAGACCCATGCCGTGAAGCATATCTTTGATCTCGGTCAGCGATTTTTTACCAAAATTCTTTGTATGAAGCATGTCTTTTTCGCTTCGGCGAATCAGATCGCGAATCGAGCGGATGTCAGCATTCTTCAAACAGTTATACGACCGCACCGAAAGCTCAAGCTCGTCTACAGATTTGTCGAGCAGGTCGTTTCGCATCAGCGGCGGACGCGCGATGTCCTCGTATTTGTATTCTTCTTCTTCCTCTTCGAAGTTGATGAAGATCGACATATGATCTTTTACCAATTTCGCGGCGAGGCCGATCGAATCTTCCGGCTTGACCGAACCGTCTGTCCAAACTTCGAGAGTGAGGCGGTCGTATTCGGTGTTAGAACCTTGTCGAGTTTTATCGACGTTGTAATTTACTTTTTTGATCGGCGTGTGAACCGAGTCGATCGGGATATAGCCGACCGAAAGATCTTCGTCGTTATTGAACTCAGCCGAAACATAGCCGCGACCTTGCTTGAGCCGCATCTCGATCTTTAGCGATCCGCTCGCACTGATCGTCGCGATGTGAACGTCATCCTTCAAGACCTCAACGTCGCCGTCAGCCTGTATGTCAGCGCTCGTTACCGCACCCGCGCCTTTTTTGCTGATCGAAAGCGTCTTCGGTCCACTGCCGTGCAGTAAGAACGGTACTTGTTTTAAGTTGAGAATGATGTCGGTCGCATCTTCGACGACGCCTTTGATCGACGAAAATTCGTGCTCAACGCCCTCAATCTTGACTGCAGTGATCGTCGCGCCTTCGATCGACGAAAGCAGCGCACGGCGAATAGAATTACCGATCGTCGTGCCGAAACCGCGCTCAAATGGCGCCGCGTGAAATTTACCGTAAGTCGCACTCAAGCTGTCGCTATCGACATTGAGCCGTCCCGGCATTTGAAAATCTGTCCAATTATTCTGTGTCATATTCGTTCTTTTTATCTTCTAAAGTTGCCGCTGTCCCCGATTCTTCTTTAGCAAGAACGCTTCTCAAGACAAACCGATCTTCGGGCAACTAGTTAATTATTACTTACTGTAAAGCTCAACGATCAGTTGCTCGTTGATGTTTGCATCGATGTCTTCGCGCTTCGGCAAGCCCGAAACCGTCACGGAAAGTTCTTTGCCAAACGCGTTGAGCCATCCCGGACGGCCGCGTCCGACGGCCGTTGACCACGCCGCATCGACGTGCGTGTTCTTCGTCGTTCTGTCCTTAACGGCAACGACGTCGCCCGTCTTCACCTGGAATGACGGAATATTGACCTTGCGGCCGTTAACCGTGATGTGACCGTGATTAACAAGCTGACGTGCCTGACGACGCGAGGTCGAAAAGCCCGAACGGTAAACAACGTTGTCGAGCCGCCGCTCAAGTATAAAGAGCAGATTCTCGCCCGTGACACCTTTCTGCCGACGCGCTTTTTCGAAATAATTGCGAAATTGTTTTTCGAGGATAAAGTAAATACGCTTTACTTTTTGCTTCTCGCGCAGCTGCTCGCCGTAGCCCTGGATCATCTTGCGACGAGCCGCGCCGTGCTGTCCCGGCGGATTTGTTCCGCGCTTTTCGATTGCGCACGATGGTTTGTAGCACCGGTCGCCTTTCAAAAATAACTTTCCACCTTCGCGGCGGCACAAACGGCACACCGCATCTCTATATCTAGCCATAATTTATTTTCTGCCTCCGCTTGTTAGCGGAAAAGTTTACGAGCTTAACGCCCTTCTTCCTTTCGATAATCTAAAGATCAAACCCTGCGTCGTTTCGGCGGACGACATCCGTTATGCGGGATCGGCGTGGTGTCGCGGATCGCAGTCACACGAATTCCGGCCATCGCAATTGCACGAATCGCGGACTCACGTCCGCCGCCCGGACCTTTTACCCGAACTTCGGCCTCGCGCATACCAGCGTCAAGTGCCTTGCGTGCAACCTCACCAGCAGCCTGCTGCGCCGCGAACGGCGTTCCTTTTCGGCTACCACGAAAACCTCGTGCTCCCGAGGACGACTGCGCGATCAGATTGCCTTCCGCGTCTGTGATCGAGATGAGCGTGTTGTTGAACGACGCCGCAATGTGAACAATCCCGTATGGGATATTCTTTTTCTCTTTTTTCTTAAAAGTCTT
>JANOGL010000350.1:0-8646 GCA_031405985.1 Acidobacteriota bacterium
CCCTCGTCCGCGATGAGTGCCGCCTTGGCACGAAGTCCTAACGCTGTGAGCGTCTCGCCGGAGGAACCGGCGATTGCGGACGAGGGCGTCCGCGTTCCGAAGGCTTTTATCTCGGTAACAAACGCCGACAAAGGCCAAGCCGTCATTCTCGCCCGCCGTCTTAACAAACTTGGCTTCGATCTCGTCGCAACGCACGGCACGACAATTCGTCTCCGTGAGGTCGGCCTCGAATGTGAAGATGTTTTTAAGGTAAACGAGGGCCGCCCGAACATTGCGGACCTCATCCGCCAGGGCGATATCGCTCTCATCATTAACACGCCGCTCGGCAAAGCTTCGCGTTATGACGAACAGGCGATTCGTAAAGCCGCTCTTCAGTTCAACACGCCGTGCGTCACGACCATCACCGGTGCAGAGGCACTCGTTGAGGCGATTGCGACAAAGAAATCGGAAAAGTCGATAAAGGTCCGCAGCCTGCAGGAAATCCACGAAAAAATTAGCCACCGAGATCACAGAGAACACCGAGCATAAAACGATCTTCGATTTCTCAGTGAACTCTCTGCGCTCTGTGGCTAATTCCGCGTCGGTTCGTTTACAATACCTTAACTAAATTTATGACTGAATCACATGACCGCGAGATCATCGGCGGACATCTGCTGGTGATCGGCGGAGCAGAAGACAAATATAACGAACGACGGATCTTGAAGAAGTTTCTCGAACTGGCCGGTGGCGAGCGGGCTGAGGTGCTGATCGTGCCGGTTGCATCGGATTTTCCTGAGTTTGCGGCCGACGTTTACACTCAGGCGTTCCGAAATCTCGGCGTTGTAAATCCGCGTGTTCTGCGGGCGACATCGCGTCAAGACGTCGTTCATGCGGATGTTGATAAGCTGCTTGAGGGCGTGACCGGCGTTTTTATGACCGGGGGCGATCAAATGCGGCTTGTTTCGGTTCTTGGCGGCACGAAATTGGCTGAGAAATTAAGGAAAATGGTACGCGAAAGTGATGTCGTGCTCGCAGGGACGAGCGCCGGTGCCGCAGCGATGAGCACGTCGATGATCGTTCGCGGCGAACCGTCATCACATCCGCACAAGAACGCCGTCAAACTCTCGCCCGGTCTTGGATTCCTTAAAAATATCATCATAGATCAGCATTTCACTGAGCGCGGACGCATCAGCCGCCTGATCACCGCTGTGTCATATAATCCGTATAATCTCGGCATAGGAATCGATGAAAACACGGCTATCATTTTGAATGGTAATGGATCACTTGAGGTTTTTGGGCAAGGTTCGACAACGATAGTTGACGGTTCACAAATTACTTTCAATGAAATAGCCGAAGTGTCTGATAACGCTAGCTTTAGTGTATGCGGCGTGCAGTTTCATGTATTGCGTGACGGACTGGTTTACGACTATCTGGAACGCCATCCGATCCAGCCGGCGAATGAGTTTTTATTACCCGACCTGGGATAAGGATAGATTGAACCGCAGAGACGCTGAGACGCAGAGAAGACTAGAGCGAGTGAAATATGTTTGACCCTGAATCAGTTGGCGTAAGGATTAATTCTATTACGGAAAAAGTGATTGGTTGCGCGATTGAGGTTCACCGCTCAATAGGACCGGGTCTTCTCGAATCTGCGTACGAAGAATGTCTTTGTGCTATGAGCTGAGCCAACACGGTCTAAGTTTCGAAAGACAGGTTCCGTTACCGGTCATTTATAAAGCTGTAAAACTTGATTGCGGATACATACTCGATATTATCGTCGAGGATTTGGTAATACTTGAAATTAAAGCGGTTGAGCGAATAATGCCGATTCACGAAGCTCAGCTTTTATCGTAGTTTAAGATGCTTGATAAACGTGTCGGACTTATCTTGAACTTTCATATGTCTATAATGAAAAATGGAATTAAACGCATCGTCCACATTCTTTAGTTCTCTCTGCGTCTCTGCGTCTCTGCGGTTGAAGTTCTTATGAATATCCTCGAAATACGTACACTTCGCGGGCCGAATTACTGGAGCGGCTATTGGAAAAAGCTCATTATCATGCGTCTCGATATCGGCGCTTACGAGCAAGAGCCGACTGATAAGATCAAAGGCTTTTACAAGCGAATGGTTGATGTCATGCCGTCGCTCAAGTCGCACGGCTGCAGCTATCAGGAAGAAGGCGGGTTTCTACGCCGCGTCGAAGAAGGCACGTGGGCGGGCCACGCTATTGAGCATTTCGCGCTTGAACTGCAAACTCTCGCCGGCATGGACACGGGCTACGGCCGTACGCGTGAGACGAATGAAACGGGCATTTACAACGTAGTTTTTAGCTACATCGAGGAGGAAGTTGGACGTTTTGCTGGTAAGGCAGCCGTGAAATTGTGGCTCGATCTCGCAGAGAATCGCGATCTTGGCGAGATAAAGGCTGAACTCGCCGGCGACATTCAGCGAATGCGCGAGATTCGCGAGGACGTGCGTTTTGGTCCCTCGACCGGTTCGCTCGTCGAGGAAGCCGTAAATCGTGACATTCCGTATATTCGGCTGAACGATCAGTCGCTTGTGCAGCTCGGTTACGGCGTAAATCAAAAGCGAATTCAGGCGACGACGACTGTTAACACAAATATGATCTCGGTCGATATCGCGGGGAACAAGCACGCGACAAAAACACTGCTCGGCGACATGGGTATTCCGGTGCCGAAAGGTTACAAAATTCGTGAGATCGACGACCTCGAAAACACTTTAGAACGTATTGGTTATCCTGCTGTAATTAAACCACTTGACGGTAATCACGGCAAAGGGGCGACCGTCGGTGTCAAAACCGTCGACGAAGCGAAAATCGCTTGGGAAAAGGCGAAGGAATATTCGCGTTGGGTAATTGTCGAAAAGCAGCTGATCGGCTCGGATTTCCGCGCGCTTGTCGTCAATAATCGCCTGATCGCGGTTGCAGAACGCATTCCGGCGCACGTCGTAGGCGATGGCAAATCCACAATCCAACAGCTTATTGACAAAACGAACGAGGATCCGCGACGCGGTTACGGTCACGAAAATGTATTGACGCAGATCGACATTGACGGGCAGACGATGCGTTGCATTACAAAGGCCGGTCACACGCTCGACACTAAACTCAAAAAAGGCGAAATTCTGCATCTCAAGACGACGGCGAATATCTCGACGGGCGGAACGGCGATCGATTGCACCGACGAGGTTCATCCTGAGAACGTATTTTTGTTCGAGCGCATTGCGAAGATAATCGGTCTCGATGTCGCCGGTGTCGACGTGATCGCGCCGAACGTCAGCGAGCCGCTGCACACTAACGGCGGCGGAATCATCGAGGTAAATGCCGCTCCGGGTTTTCGAATGCATCTTGCGCCGTCTCAGGGAATTGGGCGCAATGTCGCCGAATACGTCATCGACATGCTCTTTCCGCCGGGCACGCCGGCGCGCATTCCGATCTTTGCGATCACGGGCACAAACGGCAAAACGACGACGACACGACTGATCGCGCACATTCTAAAAAACAGCGGTTGCACAGTCGGTTTTACGACGACCGACGGCACATATATTGGTAACCAGCAGATCGTCGCGGGCGACAACACCGGCCCGGTCTCGGCACAGCTTGTGCTAAAAGACCCGACGGTCGATGTCGCCGTGCTCGAAACCGCTCGCGGCGGCATTATTCGCAGCGGTCTCGGCTTTGATTATTGCGATATCGGCGTCGTGCTGAATATCGCCGCCGATCATCTCGGTCTCAAGGACGTGAACACGCTCGAAGACCTCGCGCGCGTAAAGTCCGTCGTGCCGCGTGCGGTTTCGCGGCGCGGCTACGCTGTTCTGAACGCCGAGGACAAGCTCGTTTACGAGATGAAGGAGCGTACCGAAGGCACGGTTGTGTGCTTTTCGATGGACGAAAATCACCCGAACATCAAGCGTCGAGCCGAGCGCGGCCGCGTCTCGTGCGTTTATGAGAACGGCTACGTCACGATCCTCAAAGGCAAGTGGAAAGTCCGCGTCGAAAAGGCCGTAAACATCCCGCTGACATACGGCGGGCGTGCGGAATTTATGGTGCAGAATGTGCTCGCGGCGACGCTGGCGTGTTTTGTGCACGGAGTTTCGCTCGAAGATCTACGCGTTGGTTTGACGACATTCAACGCCGGAACTGCGCAGACGCCGGGTCGTTTGAATTTTGTCGAGATCGGCGACGTGACCGTGCTGATGGATTACGCGCACAACCCTGCTGGCCTGCGTGGGCTCGCGAGTTTTATAAACAAGCTTGGCCGCAAATACCGCACCGTCGTGCTAAACGGCACGGGCGATCGCCGTGATGAAGACATCGTTGAATTCGGCCAGATCGCGGGCGAGACGTTCGACCGCATCGTCATTCGCCGGGGACATTACCTTCGCGGACGCGACGAAAAGGAAACCTTTAACCTGCTAAAGAAAGGCATCGCAAAAAGCGGCAAAGAACCTGCCGTTCGTATCATTCCAGAGAGTCGCGACGCCATCCACCACGCCATCAAATCGGGCCGCAAAGGCGAACTCGTCGTCACGCTCGCCGATCGCGTCGTCGAAGACATCGGTCACGTGCAGGAGTATCGGGATATAGTGAATGAGAAGAAGTAAGTTCTCGGCGCTGAACATTTTGCGAATGACCAAAAATATGTCCTTTGAAATCGCATACAACGAGCTTGAGTCTAGAATGAAAGACCTCGCCGAGCAGGATGGTGACGTGTTTCTTCCAAATGCTAGGCCAATCGAGCCCGTTGATTATGTCCTTATTTCGATGGAGCCATCACTCGGCAGGTGGGCATCATCGTCTGAGCAGGCCTACGCTAGGGTTAAGGACGGTTTTCGGAACTTCGTTTCCTCAATAGAGGACTTTATTGTTCATTTCTGCGTGAGGCAGTACTTGTGTAAATCAGCAAAAAGTTACCATATAACAGATATTTCCAAGGGGGCGATGCTTGTGGAGAAGGCTGGTGCGGCGAGAACCCAACGCTATGATCGATGGTACGGGCTTTTGGTTGAAGAGTTAGACATTGTGTCAAAGTCCGGAGCCAAGGTAATAGTTTTTGGAAATACTGTTGCCAAATTTCTTGAACGAAAATCATTTCCGAGACCATTCACTAAGGTTATTCATTTTTCACCCTTGGCTGGCAAAGCTCGGAATGACGGACTCCTCGGCAAGGAGGACCTCTTTCTGGCTTTTAAGGAATCGGTCACGATAAATGATCTGCTTTCGAGTGCTAAGGAAACGTTGAAGGCCAGTAGCATACCGGAATGCCTTCAGAGAAGTACGCTAGAAAGTATGGCAAAAAAGCAGCTTACGCAATCGCACCTGAAGCTTATTTTTAACTACAAGACCGCGTTTGCGCCCATCGCATCACGAGCCTAGGCAAATTAAGCGTAGATTTCGACCTGGGAGATTTCATTGGTTCGATAACCTCGGTACATCCCTTCCGAATTAAACGGCAAAGTAACATTTCCACCCCGATCAACGGCGATCAGGCCGCCTTCGCCGCCGATCGAGGTGAGGTGATCGATGGTCTCGCGGGCGGCGTTACGAAGCGAGATGGTTTTGTATTTCATTCGCGCAGCGACGTCGTACGCGGTGACGCCTCGCTGGAAGTATTCGCCGTGGCCGGTGCATGAGACCGCGCATAAAGCGTCGGCGTAAGTTCCAGAACCAATTATTGCCGTGTCGCCGACGCGCCCGAATTTTTTATTTGTCATGCCGCCAGTTGATGTCGCGGCGGCGAGATGTCCGCGTGAATCACAGGCTACGGCGCCGACGGTTCCGAGCGATTTTGGATTTTGGATTTTGGATTTTGGATTGTCGGAAGAGGGCACACTCCCTACCGGTCGTGTTTCTGCCTTCGTAGCCGACGATGTCTTGCCGTCTCCGCGTCTCTGCGTCTCTGCGGTGTGATCCAACGGGATTCTCCCGGCGGCGAGGGCGTCTTGCAGTTGCAGCCAGCGGTGTTCGGTGAAGAAATATTCGTCAGGCTCGGCACGGACGTGCATCGACTCGGCGAATTGGTTCGCGCCGTCGCCGGCGAGCAGGACGTGCTCGGTGCGTTCCATGACGAGGCGGGCGAGCTTGACCGGATTGCGAATATTATTAACGAACGCGACGGCGCCGGCGCGCAGCTTGTGGCCGTCCATGATCGCCGCGTCGAGCTCGACGTTGCCTTCGTGCGTGAAAACCGCGCCGCGACCGGCGTTGAACAGCGGGAAGTCTTCGAGGAGGCAAACCGCTGCTTCGACCGCGTCGAGCGAGCTGCCGCCTTTGGTTAGAATGTTCCAGCCTACTTTCATTGCCGCTTCGAGACCGCCGCGATATTCGGCTTCGAGTGCAGGCGTCATCTGCGCTCTCAAAATCGTTCCCGCCCCGCCGTGAATTGCCAGTGCTGGTCTGCCCATAAGAAGATTTAGCCACGAATGACACGAATGACACAAATAAGAAGAAAGTCATATTCGTGACATTCGTGTCATTCGTGGCTAAAGTCTCGTGTTTCGAAGACGCAAGGCGTTCAGGATCACCGACACCGAGCTGAACGTCATCGCCGCGCTCGCGATCATCGGTGAGAGCAAAAGTCCAAAGATCGGGAACAACACGCCGGCCGCGATCGGCACGCCGACGATGTTGTAAACAAAGGCGAAGAACAGATTCTGGCGAATGTTTCGCATAGTCGCACGGCTCAGGTTGCGAGCTTTGAGAATGCCGTCGAGATCCGGCTTTAGCAGCGTGATGTCAGCGGACTCGATAGCGACATCAGTTCCGCTCGCAAACGCAATTCCCACATCCGCCTGCGCCAGCGCCGGCGCATCATTCACTCCGTCACCAGCCATCGCAACGATCTTGCCCTGCGCTTGAAGTTCCTTGATCTTTGCAGCTTTGTCCTCGGGCATGACCTCGGCGAACACCGCGTCGATGCCGAGTTGATCGGCGACTGATTGCCCAGTTGCGCGATTGTCGCCCGTCATCATAATGACCTCGATATGCCGGCGATGAAGCTCGTCGATTGCAGATTTTGCGGAAGGTTTGATCGCGTCTGCGACTTCGATCGAGCCAACCGGCTTGCCGTTTACGGTCAATGTGAGTCCAGGCTCGCCCGCGATACGGCCGATAAAAACTTCGTCGCCGTTGATCGTACCCTGAACACCGCGGCCGGTATTCGATTCGAAATTCTGAACGTCGAGAGGTTGGATATTCCGTTTTGTCGCCTCGGCACTGATCGCCGACGCTAGCGGATGTTCGCTGTGGCGTTCGAGAGATGCGGCGAGTTGGAGAACAGTAGTCTCGGCTTCGCTCAACAAGCTCCCCTTCTTACGAAGGAGGGGTGTCTGCGAAGCAGACGGGGTGGTTCTCTCAACGCTATAATCCGCCCCGTTTTGAGTGGTGTTCTCATCGTAAGAACCACCCCGGCCTTCGGCCACCCCTCCTTCGTAAGGAGGGGAGCTAAGAGCCATGACCTTTTGAACCGTCGGCTTGCCTTCCGTCAGCGTTCCGGTTTTGTCGACGACGATTGCGGTTACCTTTTCCAGCGTTTCGAGTGCTTCGGCCGTTTTGATCAGGACGCCGTTTTTCGCGCCGTGGCCGGTGCCGACCATGATCGACATCGGCGTTGCGAGGCCGAGAGCGCACGGACAGGCGATGATTAAAACTGAAACTGCGGCGACGACAGCCGAGGCGAAACTGCCAAGCATCAGCCAGACTATAAACGCAATTATTGCAACGATTATCACCGCCGGAACGAAGTAAGCCGAGACGGCGTCGGCGAGACGCTGTATCGGAGCGCGGCTGCGTTGGGCTTCGCCGACCATTTTTACGATCTGAGCGAGCAGCGTTTCACTGCCAACTTTTGTAGCACGCATTGTAAAGCTGCGATTGCCGTTGATCGTGCCGCCGATGACTTTGTCGCCCGAGTGTTTTTCGACCGGCATCGACTCGCCCGTGACCATCGATTCGTCGATAGAGGTTTCGCCGTCGACGATCTCACCGTCAGTCGGTATTTTTTCGTTTGCCTTGACGCGCAGGGTTTGGCCGGCGTGAACGTGGCGAAGGTCAATTACTTCTTCACGGCCGTCGTCGTGAATTACAGTCGCGGTTTCCGGCGCCAGTCGCAGCAGTTCTTTTATTGCCGACGACGTTTGGACGCGCGCCCGCAGTTCCAAAACCTGACCGAGCAGAACGAGCGTTGTTATGACGGCGGCCGATTCAAAATACGCGAGAACGAGTCCTGAATGCGCGTCGACCATTGTTGCTGGAAACAATTGTGGCGCAAATAACGCTGCCAAACTTAGTAAATACGCGGCTCCCGTGCCGATAGCGATGAGCGTGAACATATTCGGGCTCGTGTTTTTTAGCGAAGCCCACGCTCGCTGAAAGAACGGCCAGCCGCCCCACAAGACAACCGGCGTTGCCAAAATGAACTGAGTCCACATCGACAACTGCGACGCTCGCCCGTGCGGCCACGACGGAAAAAGGGAATTGAAGTCGACAAACATCTCAGCCATCGCCAGTACAAAAATCGGTACCGTCAAAATCGCGCAGACCACGAATCGGCGCTTCATGTCTATGTATTCGGGGTCGGGCTTGTCATCGAGAGTGATTTCTTTGGGCTCCAATGCCATCCCGCAGATCGGACAACTGCCGGGGCCGATTTG
>JANOGL010000362.1:0-4867 GCA_031405985.1 Acidobacteriota bacterium
GGTTTTGTAGAAATTTGCGGTAATCGTGGGTAAATTTATTGTAGCTGTTTTTGCTGCCTTGAGGCCGCATTTTTTCATCAAACAACGCGGATTTCGCCGGTGTTTAGGCGTTTACTGTGATGTTGGCTTTAGCTGTGGCAAATGTAATGGCGATAAATTCGGTGCGTGCGAACGACAACCGTCTGCGAAGACCTCGTCGGCGCTGGCACATCATTAAGCGCGCGCTCATGGCGGTGGCGTTCATCGCGCTCGTCGCGGTGCCGTTTAGTTTCGACTACTATTCCGGCAAGCTCGGGATCGTGCTGCCGCAGGCCGAGATCACGGAAACAACGCAAGGCCGCGTGATAAAGGTACCGCCCGGCGGCAATCTTCAAGCTGCTGTAGACAAAGCTGTCGGCGGCGACATTATCGAGCTACAAGCGGGCGCGGTTTACGCCGGTCAGATCACGCTGCCAAATAAGCCGCTGACCGATTTTGTTACGATTCAAACTTCTGCTGTTACAAATTTACCAGAGGGCAAACGCGTTTCGCCCTCTCAACGAGCTTCGATGGCGACGATAAATCCGGGTTTGCTGACGCGGCCCGCGATACTCGCCGCAAACGGCGCTCATCATTATCGTTTTATCGGTATCGAGTTTGGTCCGACTACAAAGGGATATTTCAACATCATTCAGATCGGCACGACAGAGGAAACTTCCGTCGAGCAGTTGCCGCATCACATCGAATTCGACCGGGTGTATGTCCACGGTGATCCGAAGCTTGGACAGCGTCGCGGCATTGCTGCGAACGGCCGTCATATAAAGATCACGAACAGCTACTTTTCGGATTTCAAACGCGAGGGCGAAGAGAGCCAGGCGATCGCCGTCTGGGCCGCCGACGGTCCGATCGAGATCACAAACAACTACATCGAGGCGGCCGCTGAGAACATTCTCTTCGGCGGTGCGATGTCAAAACTCGCCCTGATACCCGGTAACGCGATTATTCGCGACAACTGGCTCAACAAACCTATTGAGTGGCGTAACACCAAGTGGGTCGTCAAAAATCTCTTCGAGATAAAGTCGGGGCGCAACATCCGTGTCGAGAACAACCTGATGACAAACAACTGGGGCATGGCTCAAGAGGGTCACGCCATCGTGTTCTTCTCTGCGTCTGACAGCGGTGAGCGTGCAGTTGTCGAGGACATTGAGTTTGTCAACAATATCGTTCGCGGCTCTGCAAGCGCGATGACGATTGCAGGCGGCGAAGCCGGCGGTGGGCGCCGCGTCACAATTCGCAACAACGTTTTCGAGGATATCGATTCAAAAAAATGGGACGGTCGCGGATTTTTTCTAAAACCCTCGTCGTGGGACGGACTCGTCATCGAGAACAACACCGTCATCCACGACGGCAGCATCACCATCGCCTACGGCGGCCCGATTAGGGGCTTCATTTTTCGCAACAATATCGTTTTTAACAACGAATACAGCTTCTTCGGGGACGGCATCGGTGTCGGAAAGCCCGCACTCGTAAAATATTTCCCGGGCTCGACTATTACAAACAATGCAATCATCGGCGGCGACGAGCGCGACTACGGCAAGCTGAACTTTTATCCGAGATCTATTAACGATATCGGCTTTGCAAACCCCGCTGCAAACGACTATCGCCTTCGCGGCGACAGCCAATACAAGACCCGCAACATCGGCGCAAACCTCGACCCAAAGACCGTCGGCGCAAAATAAAAAAGGTACGATCTTCCAACCGGGCCCGCTGTTTTTCAATCTTATTCCTGTTCCGGAATTAGCGCGTCTCGTGAGCAGTGCCGCACGCGAAGCACGAATACAGTCTTTCCTTTGACCGTGAAAAGCACTCTGTATCGACCATAAAGAAGTTGCCGAATCTCCTCGTCGAATAAACTATTTTCCCGTGCGAGTCCAAAACGAAAAGGAGAGTGTTGCAGCGACCGCAAAGCCGCGATCAATCCGTCATACCAACGAAGCGCAGCCTCTGGAGCTTCGTTGTGTAACCACATAAAGGCCTCGTCTGCGTCAGCCAGCGCCCTTCGCGTCGGCTCTACTTTGTAAACGGTCATTTACGTTTCAGTACGCGGTGCCTACGTCGCATCTTTTTATCAAAGTCATCTAGCGACATAGTGTTTCCTTTTTCTACATCTTCCAACCCCTCTCGAATTGCATCAATGTCCTTGGCGCGTTCCAAGAGATCAAGCATATTCTGATAGCTTTCAGCATCTTGAATAACCACACGTGCGCGTCCATTCATAGTGAGAACGACCGGTCTGCCGGTTTTCTTCAACAGTTTTACAAAATCCGGCGTCTTTCTCTTAAAATCCGAGATCGAATGAATGTCGCGGCTTATGTTTAGCATAGTAATGACTCCATCTTAAATTAAATTACACTCTTATTTGATGCTAACCTGAAAACGCCTTTGCCGCAAGAGATAATTCTAGTTTCAGTTTGTCGTTTTTCGCTCGTAGATTTTGTACGCGGCGTTTTCATAAGCGATGTGGTATTCGTCGCGCAAGAGTCGCGGGAAGTACTCGTAAAATTCGGGAAAGAACTTTTGCGAGTTTTGCCAGGTCAGCTCAGTCGTACTGTCGGTGACGATGTATCGCGGGCGTTTGGCTGTGTAGTAGCCGTAGCGGCCGTCGGCGATAAGGTTTGCGTCAAAGCCGAGCCCGAACGCAAGATCGGCCCCGCCCATTACGTAATCACTTTCGCCCATGTTTGTTTTGAGATGCGCGATCACGGGCGCGTAAAAATTACCGCGCGTGTTCTGTTTTATCTTCAATAACATTCCGCCAGCCGGTAATGCTATCAAACCTAAAACTGCGACGACTAAAACAACTCGCGGCACTTTCATCTGTCGCCAAAACCAACCGATCACTCCCGCGAGCAAGACGATGTAAAGCGGGACGATGTGTATCAGATACGTCGTCTGTTTTTGCCCGTCGATGGTCGCCATGATTAAAAAATAGAGAAATGTGACGACCATCAACAGCCGCCAGTTACTGCTTTGCCTGAGTTCCTTTATCAGCAGCGAGCCTATAATTCCGGCGACGTAACCGACGAGTATCAACGACTTGAGCCAGATCGGCCCGCTGTGACCGCCGGAGTTTTGACCGAGACCGTATGCGTGCGGATAATGCTCGGTGAATTCCCGAATGATGTTGCCGAGCGGAGACGACAGGCCGCTCATCCGTCCGCCCATGAGCGCGTTGTCGATAAACTGATCCTTAAAAGCTTGCGGGTCTTGAAGCACCCAAATCCAAAACGCCGTGCCGCCGATCACGTACGGAATCGCGGCAGTAAAGATAATGCGCAGATTCAACTGCTTTCGATCAAGCCAAAGCGTCACGATCAGTAAACCGACAAACGCCGTGATCGCGTTCGGGTGCGTGAGGCCGTCGATGACGATGAGCGATTGGCTGAGCAGCACGGCGAGCAGCAAGTTTCGCTCTCGAAAGACTAGATAAACGGCGATCGCGGCGAACCCGAGCGCCGCTGTCATCATGTCCATGCGCGCCGACGACGCGGTTTCGAGAACCATGTAATCGCACGATGCGAGAATTAACGCGATCAGCGCCGTGCACTTGTCACGCGAAATTTTGCGCGCGATAAAATATACAGCCGCGAGTAGCACGATCCCCCAAAACACATTCACGAGCCGCATCGAAACAAGCGAAAACCCGAGCATCTTAAATGCCGCCGCTGAGCTGAGCAAAAACATCGGCATCACCCAATATGTGCGCTCGTCGATACGCGTCAGTGTCGCTTTTTCTTTCTCAAGAACCGTAGTGCCAAAATGCCCGTTGAATGCCAAATTGTACGCTGGGCTCGCAAACATGCCTTCGTCGATCTGCGGCCTGTGCGTGAGCGCGCTGGCGATCGCAAGCGATAGGAACACGCCGATCGTCGTCGCGATGATGATCTTGTGAAACTTGGTCGACATCAATGTGTATTTGCAGCAGCGATAACGCTGTGTTCCGGTGGTGTTTGTCCCGCAAGGTCTTCATAGAGACCGAGCCACTTTTCGCGAACGTGATTCCATGAGTACTTCTCTGCTTCGCGACGGCCGTTTTCGATGATTTGATTTGCCAAGTCTGGGCTTTCGAGCAACAGGATCGCTTTTTTGGCGAGCGCCTCGTGATCGTTTAGCGCGGTTAGAAGACCGGTTTGGCCGTCTTCGACGATATAGGGAATGCCGCCGGCATTTGTCGAGACAATCGGCAGGCCGCTCGCAAAACACTCAATCAGCGAGCCCGGCATGCAGTCGAGATTTGGCGAATTCAAGTAAATATCAACCGAATCATACAACTCGGCGATCCGCTCGTGCGGAATGATTCCGACGAACTCTACGTTGTTAAGTTCGAGATCTCGAGCTACATTTTCGAGCCGCTCGCGGTCAAAACCTTCGTGAGCAACGATCAGCTTTGCATGCTGGTATTTTCGCTGAATTATCTGAAACGCACGCAGGATACAATCGATATTGTAGAGTGGTTCGAGAATTCTGTTTGACAAAAATACAGGGCGAAGCGGTACACGGTCACGAAAAATGTATTTGTCGACGAAGATAAAGTTGCTTATCGAGCGCGCTTTGATATCAAACCGTGCAAAAACGTCAACGAGAAAATTCGATGGCGCAATTACCGCATCAAACGCGTGCACAATGCCTAACAACGCTTTTCCCCATCGCGTAAAAAAATCTTCCGCCTCACCACTGCGATAATTCAGGATAGTTTTTTTGCCGAACAGCTTTGCCAAGACAAGCGCCGGCACCGTGACATAAACAAACGTAAAATACGACGCGGAAAAAACATGAATGATGTCGTATCGAGGAACTTTCGCGAGCAGCTCGATGAGATAAAATACTG
>JANOGL010000370.1:0-5997 GCA_031405985.1 Acidobacteriota bacterium
CGTCAGTCTTATCGGTCTGCGGATCCAGAACTCCGGGAAGCACCCGCCGATTTCGTTGGGATCGCATATATTGTTTTGGTTCGCCCTGTTAGCCGGGCTGGGCTTGTTTGCTATTCGCTTTAGCGGAGATACATATAGTTGGCGGACCGGCCACATTAAATACGGACTCCGTCCACGCTCCGACGTCCACGTAAATCCAGTTATCCCTACGGTGAATACTGCCGCTAATGACACGAAAACCGGAGCAAATACGGCCGAGCCCGCTGCGCCTGACTCGCCGGGCGCGGTTTATAAGGCTTTCTATGCCGCCTACAACAATAAGGATAACGACACCATGAAAACGCTGATCTCAAAGGGTGCGTTACGCATGCTGGATTTCGCGGACAAGAAAAAAGCCGATGAACGGAATGACCAAACCTTAAAAAAGGTGCTTGAACAGCCGCTGGGGCCATCTGACGATACACGCAATGAAAAGATCACCGGCGAAACGGCGACGGTTGAATGTCTTAACCCGAAAGGTAAGTGGTATACCAGAACGCTTGTTAAAGAAGACGGCAAATGGAAGCTGAAGAACTAGGGAAATATCGACTGACAAATCGGGGTTAGGCCTGCGAACCCTGAGTCTCAACTCGTCGCACAGAACCGGGGTCATCTATGAAGTTACCCTTGAAGTCAAGCGCACTTCTATCCTGCACGCGTTTGATGGTGTGAAATGGGTTGGTTGACTTGGTTCTGACAAAAGAACAAACCTGCCTCCTTTATTAGTTAGAATTTCTTTCAATTTGCGCTCACGCCGTTTTTAGGCGAAGCCATCATCTATTCGTGCTCAGAAGGACGGGGTCAGGGCTGCAACCATCTAGTAAATCGTCAATCGTAAATCGAAAATAGTTCTGATTAGCCGGCACTAACCTCATTCTGACCGAACCTTATTCGAGAGTTGTGGCTCGATCAGTTCAATTTTACATAATTACGATGAACGACGACGTCGGCTTTATCCCGCGCTTCGTAAACAGCCTCATTTTTCGACACGCGCGTGATGACCTTTGACTTTGCAACGGTCTGGCGTTCCTTCTTTGCTCCTCGGTCGGCTTCGCTAAGGAAGTTGCTGATGTCGCCTGCGGTCGGTCGGCCCGCGGCTTTGGGCTTATCGTCGAGCGAGATCGCTTCGACGACGGCAGCTCGCAGCATTTTTGGCCAGAGTTTGGCGAACAGGTGATTGGATAGGTAAATATCGGCGCTGTTGATCTTGCCATTTATCGCGAACGCATAGCCGATGACGTCGCTCTTTCCTTTCGTGATATCGGTAAGCTCTTTAACGAAGTCCTCTGTCGCCTTTTTGAGCTTCTTGTTCTCCAGGGAAAGTTGAAGACTCGAAGCCGATGAGTTCGCCGTTACGTCGACCGTCATGTTGTTCGAGATATTCGACTGCACCGTGGCTACCTCCGCCCAAACCGCCGATTGCGAGCCACGTCCCGCTCCGGCTGCATCACCGCTTCCGGATCCTGATCCTGATCCAGAACTAGATCCTGAGATCGAGCCTGATGGATCTCCGTAGGTGGCGACCTTCAGTTCCCTTGAAACGATGCGCTCGTCGGACGAGGAAAATTGCTTTTTGCTTTCGTTGCCTCGGCCTTCCCATCGATCCGATTCGACGCAAAATGCTTCGATCGAGATCTTGCCGGAGTTGCGCGGGATGATCACGCTGATCGCAAGCACGCGGTCCTGTTTGCCGCCCTTAACGATATCGCCGGATTGGATGAACACGTCAAAGTCGGGCGAAGTGTTCTCGACGATCAGCTCGTTCACGTCGTCGCTTTCATACACTATGAAGATCTTCTTTTCCATCGCCTCTTGCAGCGTTATCAGATCGCGGCTCGGGCTCGCATCCGCGCCATGAATGAGAAAGATCGTCAAATTCTTGTGCGTGTAAGGGGCCGAAACGCGGATCGGGCTTTGTCCAGAGACGGACACAACTGCGATGCAAAGACACACAACCACCGTAAGGCTGAAACCTGCTAAGCCTTTCATAAGATCACCTCGTTAAAATTTTTAATTTCGGACTAACTAACGATTACCAAAATTCGTTGTTCTGCTCTGTGAGATGCACGACGAAGAAAATGGATGCTTGGCGGACCGGACATTTATAAAAGAGGGATTGGTGCCAGAGGGATTGGTGCCAGGCCTGCGATCTTGCGATTCTTGAGTCCGCAACACGGACGGCATATATGTAGCCCACGGTGCGAACCGTGGGAACGGTGCCAGCCAAAACCGTGAGCCGTGCGGCAACGCCAAAGAACAGGATAAATATCGCAAAATTTGTCCCGAACCAAATTCTTCTCATTATGCGCCTCCGTTAAGTAGTTCACCGAGGCTTTACGGAAACGGCGGCCGCGACGTTCGTCACACGCAGAGGTTCGGGAGCAGGACATTCTGCCCATGTGCCATTCGCGATTTGCAAGCGCTAGAGCCGTCGGCACAAAAGACGTGCGGGCCTTGCGGCAGGCACTAACCCTATTGAAACTTACGCATCCCGGACTCGTAAACCAAACTAATGAAAGCCATCATCTATGGTCCGTCCGAGACGCTGCAGATCGCCGAGATAGACAAGCCTATTCCTGCCGACGACGAAGTGCTGATGCGGGTTCGCGCGGCGGCGGTGAATCCGCTTGACGGCCATCTGCTAAGGTCCGCTCCCTGGATGCGAAACCTAATGTCGAAAGCGGTCGGAATAAGGGTCAGACGGCCCGGCGCCGATGTCGCGGGCGAGGTCGAGGCGGTCGGGCGAAACGTCACGCGGTTCGCTGCCGGCGATGCGGTATTTGGCGGGTCCGGCGGCGGCGGCTTTGCCGAGTATGCGTGCCCGCCGGAGTCGAAACTGGCCATTATGCCTGAGAGTACGTCTTTTGAAGCAGCAGCATCGGTGAATGTCGCCGGCCGCACCGCTCTGCAGGGCCTTCGCGATGTTGCCCGCCTCGAGCCCGGTCAGCGCCTACTCATTATCGGAGCTTCGGGCGGCGTCGGAACTTTCGCCGTGCAGATAGCAAAGTGGATAGGCGCGGATGTGACCGGCGTGTGCAGCACGAGAAATATCGACCTCGTGCGCGGCCTCGGCGCGACGCGCGTCATCGACTACACATGCGAGGATATTCTAAGCGGCGACGAACGATACGACGTGATCTTTGATCTCGTTTCGGACAAGCCGCTCCTGGCTTTGAGGCGCATTCTCACACCTAAAGGAAAATGGGTCGGCGGCGGCGTGCTCGGCGTGGACGCTTCGATGATCAGTATGATCGTGAGTTCCTTCAAAACGCCATTGCTATCACTTTTTACCGGTCAAAAGTTCGTCTCGTTCATGGCGAAAACCGGCAACGACGATCTCGACGTTCTTGCCAAGCTCATCGAGTCCGGCCATGTAACGCCCTCCATCGACCGCACCTATACCCTGGACGACGTTGCCGATGCTGTCCGCTACGTGGATGCCAAACACGCGCGCGGCAAAGTAGTGGTATCGCTCGGGCAGAATCGAGGTTAAGGATCACCTTTTCGGATTAATGTTTCTGATTGTCGGCACGATAAGGGAAAAATCGCTCGACAGCGAACCCGCATTTTAAGTCACCCGAAGACGTTGACAAAAGCCCGAATTAGCGTAAGGTAAGGACATCCCCTTAATTCGTAATTGAATCGCGGCTGCCGGTTTGGAAGTCGGATGTTGTACCTAAAAATAACGCCGATCATGGAACGGAAACTTTAAAAAACTTTCCAAAGGATGACCTTTTGTTGTTCCAGATCTCGTTTAGTTAGATAGAAAACCCCATTATGGCTGGGTGGTTGCTTGAACTGAGCGTGGCAACGATCCGAACAAAGCCCCCCGTGCTTTTCGCTCAATCGAAATTTAACAGGAGAAAATTTATGAAACGAGTTTATCTGAGCATATTGTGTGTATGCATTTTTGCGATCGGTGCGATGGCACAGGCACCAACCGCGACGCCATCGCCAACGACGGCCGGGAACGTGTCTCGCGTGACCTATTTTGACGTGCTGCCGGGAAAAACGGCCGAATTTACGACCTTCCTGCGCAAAAACAGCGTGCCTATACTTGAGGAACAAAAGAAGCAGGGATTGATCCTGAGCTATGGTTACTTTAACAAGCCGGCGACCGACGGCCCGGGCGACTGGGACCTAGGAATAGTCGTCACGTACAAAACTTACGCTGACGCGATCGATTTTAATGCCGACAGAAGCGCGAAATTCGACGCGATCACCCTCGCCCATTACGGTTCGGCCGACGCGAGAACGAAGGCCAATGATTCAACGAATGCAATGCGTACCGTGACATCGAGTTATCTCGTCAGAGGGTTGACCTTTAATCCAATGCCGAAGTAGTGAATAGTTGATAGTGAACAGTGAATAGTAAAGGCTTCGTCTCGGGACGAGGCCTTTTTCCATTCGCGCGGCATTATCCTCTCACGTAACGTCGTACGCAATGTCCGCGACGGTCCTTCACGTATCTATAGACAAGATAACCTCCGGCACCGGAGCCCACACCAATTAGCGCACCTCGCTTGCCGCCGATACCGGCACCGATCGCGGCACCGATGCCACCGGCGATCAGAGCATTCGTTAGTCTCCTACCGCGTTTAGTATTCTTCCGCACGCGATAGGTCCCGGCCGGGCAACCTCCAAATTCAGCAGGTTCCGACTCGCTAACTGCGACAGGCAGTGAAGCGGCAGCCGTTGGAGCCGGCATCGTGGGCATAAATAACGCAAATACAATTACCATCAAAAATGTTGAAATGATCTTTTTCATAAGTTTTCCCTTTTACTAAAGGCCTGTGGACGAAAATACCTTTCATTCATTGTTGCGCGAGTTGTATGCCGACAACTGTGCGCTACCGAACATAACGTCTGACGGTCGAAGATCGTGAGTAGATCGTGGCCGGGACAGATTGGGGTCATAGATTGGGCAGGTAGATCGGGGTCTAATTGCCGCTGACGCGGCGATCCGAATGCAGAAGCCCGCACGAAGTAAGGGCGCTCACGGGAATTTGGCTCGTGAAGCGAAACCGTAGTCGTTTATCAGATTCTTTGTTTGTCCCCGTCTTGTATAGTCTCAAAAGCGCCCTTACTTCGTGCGGGCTTCTGCAACACTACGGGTACAATCATACTGCCGCTAACACGGTGCTGACACTGGCGATTTATTTATGACGATACGTGATGCGGCCTTTGGTGAGGTCGTATGGTGAGAGTTCGATATCCACGCGGTCGCCCATGAGGATGCGGATCCGATTGCGGCGCATTCGGCCCGAGATGGTCGCGAGCACCATGTGATCTGTGTCGGCGATCTGGACCTTAAAAAAAGCGTTTGGCTGTTTGTCCACAACCGTGCCGGCCATTTCGATCAATTCTTCTTTCATAAACTTGAGTTTCCTTTTGCTTCGCTAATAACGATCATTGCCTCCGGCTAAATATTTAACCGGAGGCAACGCCGACGCTCAATGCGAGCGCGTCGTAATTAATAACGTGAGCTGCCGCCGCGTTCTTCGCGCGCCTTTGCTTCGTTAACTTTGAGATTGCGTCCGCCAATCTCTTTGCCGTCAAGAGCGGTGATCGCAGCCTTAGCCTCTTCTGCGGTCGACATTTCTACAAATGCGAATCCGCGTGAGCGGCCTGTTTCACGATCTTCGATAATGTTAGTCGAAGTGACTGTGCCTGAAGCGGCGAACATTGTTTCGAGATCCTGTGTTGATGTATCAAAGGAAAGATTTCCTACGTAAAGTTTCGTTGACATTAAATTATTTACCTTTGCCCAAGGGGGCATGTTAAAGAAGTGTCGAATCGATTGGCTTCGTAGAAAAAAACGGTGTGCGACGAAGGGTCGGTTTCGGATGCTCAAAAATTTTCAGAGCGACTTCTGTGATTAAAAAAACCTGCTCTCAAACTTATCCAAAAACCGTCTTTGACGAGCGCACCGCCTGCGGTGCAAGAGAAGGACTATCA
>JANOGL010000395.1:0-5479 GCA_031405985.1 Acidobacteriota bacterium
AACGATGCCGCGGACGCGCAGGCGGGATTATTGCGACGGCCCGTTCCAGCCGCAATAAATATCATAAGTAAGGCATATTATGATAACGTAAGGAATTGAGGGTGTGGAATATGCAAACAATGGCAAAAATAACAAGTAAAGGGCAGATCACGGTTCCTTTGAAGGTTCGTAAGGCGCTTGGAGTGAAAGAAGGGGACAAACTAATCTTTGAGCAAAACGGCGATGAGATGGTTGTTCGGCCGGACAAGCAAAAGAACCGGTTCGCAAAATATATGGGAATTGGAAATCCGGGTATAGGCGAAGGACGTGAGGCGGTGATTCGAGCCATCCGCGAGTTGCGAGATCCGGAATGACGACCGCTATCGACACTAATGTTATCGTCGGCCTTTGGGATGCAAACGATGCGTTGCACTTGGCCGCCTTTGATTTGCTTGAGACCGTTTCTTCACGCGGCGGTGTTGTCATTTGCGGTGCGGTGTTTGGAGAACTGCTGGCGTGTCCGGGTCGGACCGAGGAATTCGTAAACAGGTTTCTGGACGACGCCGATATTTCTGTCGATTGGACGATAAAAGAGACTATTTGGAAGACTGCGGGTCGTGCCTTTAGTGCATACGCCGACCGCCGCCAAAAACAGAAATCTGAAGGGCCGCGTCGAATTTTGGCAGACTTTCTCATCGGCGCTCACGCCTTCGAAAATGGCTACAGCCTACTAACGCTCGACGACGGAATTTACAGTGCGGCTTTTCCAAAGTTGCCAATTTTCCGCGTTTGAGGAGATTAGTCTTATGAAACGATGCCCTGAATGCAGGCGGGATTATTACGACGACACGCTGCTGTATTGTCTCGATGACGGAAATGCGCTGCTCGAAGGCCCGGCTTCCGCGGATGAAGCCGCGACGGCGATCTTGTCAGAATCCCGACCAGGCGGTATAGCGACTGGGGATTCGGCGAGCGAGTCTCCAACACGCCATCAAATCCATACGACCGACCAAACTGCCATCTTCGCACGCGGAGCGGAGCCGAAGCCTCAAGATAATTCAAGTGAACTAGCGGAAAGGCAGAGCCTTTCCTCAAATAGGGCGGCAGCGCCGCAAGGCAATAAGAATAGGCTCTTGGCAATTTTCGGCATTGTTGTATTGCTTCTCGTCGCGGGCCTCTTTGGCTATCGTTTTTTCAATCCTACCAAACAAATCGAATCTATAGCCGTGATGCCGTTCGTCAATGAAAGTGGCAACCCGGATGTCGAATATCTGTCGGACGGGATGACCGAGACGCTGATCAGCAGTTTGTCGCAATTGCCGAATCTGAATGTAAAGGCGCGCTCCAGCGTGTTTCGTTACAAAGGCAAAGAAACAGACGCACAGACAATCGGCAAGGAATTAAACGTACAGGCGATCTTGAACGGGCGTGTGGTGCAACGCGGGCAGGAATTGATCCTGTATGTCGAATTGGTTGACGCGGCGACGGAAAATAGTTTGTGGAAACAAACGTACAACAAAACGATGACGAATCTCGTGGCATTGCAAAACGACATCGCCCGCGACGTTGCCGACAAACTCAAGGTAAAACTATCAGGAGCGGACGAGCAAAAGCTGGCGAAGAAATACACGGAGAACACCGAAGCCTACAAACTTTATTTGCAAGGTCGTTTTTACCGCAACAAAAGCACCGTCGCAAATAACCAAAAGGCAATCGAATTTTTCAATCAGGCAATCGCCATTGACCCGAATTATGCTTTGGCTTACGCCGGCATTGCCGATGCTTACCCGTTGCTTTTCTTTAGGACCACGCCTCAGCAAGCAATGTCGAAGGCGCGTGAAGCCGCGCTTAAAGCCTTACTCCTGGATAATAATTTGGCGGAAGCGCACGCCGCGCTCGGACGGATTTTGCTTGATTACGATTATGATTTCGCCGCCGCGGAACACGAGTACAAAACTGCCATTGAACTCGATCCGAACTATGCGGGGACGTATATCCGTTACGGAATCTTGCTTACTCGTTTCGGCAGACACCAAGAAGCGTTCGCCGAATATCGTCGTGCATTAGAACTTGAGCCGCTTTCACTCGGCTTCAACCGAGATTACGGTGAAGGTTTCATCTTCGCCCGACGATACGATGATGCCGTCGCGCAATTGAAAAAGACGCTTGAACTGGATGCGACTTTTGTTTCGACGCACGTTAGTCTGGGCTTCGTTTATCAAATGAAAGGCAATTATGCCGAAAGCGTCGAAGAACGCGCCAAAGTTCGAGAACTTCAAGACAATCCTCAAACTGCGATGCAGATACGAGAGAGTTTTGCGAAAGGCGGTTGGGAAGGATTTCTGCGAGACCAGATTGAAGACCGCAGAATTTCCAATCCATCGGCTTATGTCGTAGCAGCATTCCACGCGGCACTCGGCGAAAAAAACAAGGCATTTGACGAGTTGAACAAGTCTTACGAAAACCGCGAATACTTTATGACGCTGCTCAAAGTTGACCCACGCCTCGACCCGCTGCGCGACGACCCGCGATTTCGGGAGTTCTTGAAGAAGGTTGGATTTCCCGACTAACGAATTAGTCGACGGCGCATTTTATGAAGCGATGCCCTGAATGCAGGCGAGACTATTACGACGACACGCTGCTGTATTGTCTCGATGACGGCAATGCGCTGCTCGAAGGCCCGGCGAGCTTGTCAGAACCGCCTGCGTCAGCGGGCGGCCAGTTTGGCGATGAACCGGCGACGGCGATCTTGTCAGAGCGGGGAGCGGTAGCGACCAGGTTCGCTCCGAGCGAATCGCCTACCGCCCAACTTCAAACGCCCGCTCCCGCAGATGGCCCAGAGCGGGCAAAGCGTAAATCGTTGGCGGCCGCGGCAATCGCGCTTGTGCTGGTGATCGGCGGAATGGGTTTCGCGGTATATAAATTTTGGGCAAGAACCGATAAACCGCTGCAGGCGATGAAGATCGAGCGGTTGACCACGAACGGCAAATCTACAGCCGCCGCAATCTCGCCCGACGGCAAATACATTGTGTATAGCGTTGACGAAGGCGGGCAGCATAGTCTCTGGTTGAGGCAAGTAGCCGCATCGAACAACGTGCAGATTATCCCCCCGGCGGAGGATGTCTATTACTGGGGACTCACATTCTCACCCGACAGCAACAACATCAATTTCGTCAAAGCCGAATTTGAGAAGAACGTCCCGTGGTCTCTTAACCAAATGCCGGTGCTCGGCGGCGCCCAGAAGAATCTATTGACAGATATCGGGGGTGGGGTGAGTTATTCGCCTGACGGCAAGCAGTTCGCATTCATCCGGGGCGAGCATCCGAGCGGGGAGGAAAGCTCGTTATTAATCGCGAATGCGGATGGCACCGGAGAGCGAATACTCGCTTCGCGCAAGGTACCTGAGACATTCCATGGACGTCAAACTGCTCCAGCTTGGTCTCCTGACGGCAGAACAATCGCCTGTATCGTTGCGACCGCGACGGGCATCGGCCGGATGGATGTTGTCGAGGTAAATGCTGCGGATGGAACCAGCAAGACCGTCGTCACAAAGGAATGGGAGGAAATAAATCAATTAGCCTGGCTCCCGGATAAAAGTGGGCTTCTCGTTCTCGGAGTAGAAAAGGGGTCTGTCAGTTATGTCGGACAAATATGGCGCTTCTCCTACCCGGGGGGCGAAGCGCAAAGAATTACTACTGACTTTAACAATTATGGGAGCATGAGCCTACCGTCAGACTCCAAGGCGCTTGTTACCGTCCAGTCTAATACGATTTCTAATGTCTGGGCTGCGCCGAACGCAGACGCGAGCCGCGCCGTGCAGATCAAATCGGGCGGCAACAATCTTGACGGAATAGAGGGTATTGCATGGGCGCCCGACGGTCGCATTGTCTATAACTCATTGGCGAGCGGCTCGTTAGATATATGGGCTATGAACGCGGATGGCACAGGTCAAAAGCAGTTGACAGTTGACTCGGGTGTAAACTTACGCCCGAAAGTTACGTCCGACGGTCGTTACATAGTTTTCTCAACGATCCGCAATGATCAAGCAAATATCTGGCGAATGAATTTGGACGGCAGCAATCCCAGACAGTTGACGTCCGGTAGCAGCGACTGGGATCCCGCGGTAACGCCCGATTCCCGATGGGTGATATACACAGCGCAAAAGTCGGGCATGCCTTATTTGTGGAAAGTTTCGATTGACGGCGGCGATGCCGTGCAGTTGATGGACAAATATACAAATTCTCCGGAAGTCTCGCCCGACGGAAAATGGATCGTCTGTTCATATCGTAAAGACGTCAATTCAACATGGAGATACGCGATTATTCCCTATGAAGGAGGTGAGCCTAGCAAGGTCTTTGATTTGCTCGGCAAAAAGGGAAACTTTCGCTGGTCGCCCGACGGACGCTCTCTTAACTACCTCCGAGATACGCAAGGCGGCGTCACAAACGTCTGGAATTTACCTTTAGACGACAAGCCTCCAAAGCAGTTAACGGATTTTAAGACTGACCAAATATACAATTTCGCATGGTCGCCGGACGGCAAACAACTCGTCACGGCGCGCGGCACGACTACCAGCGATGTCGTTTTGATAAAAGACTTTAGATGATAGTGCCGTGAGCAATCATGCTGATTAAACAATGAAACGATGCCCTGAATGCCGCCGCGATTATTACGACGATACGCTGCTGTATTGTCTCGACGATGGCAATGCGCTGCTCGAAGGGCCGGCGACGGCCAAGTCAGAACCGCCTGCGTCAGCGGGCGGCCAGTTCGATGGCGAACCACAGACGGCGATCTTGTCCGGGCTCGGAGTCCCGCCTTCGGGCGGCTCATCGTCGGAATCGCCGACTCGCGCACAGATCAATATGACTGAACAGACCGCTATTCTGCGTACAGGAGCGGAGGCGGAGCCTCGGGAATCTTTGGGCGGCCTGTCGGAGAAGCAGAGCTTCTCCGCAAATAGAGCGGCGAAGCCGCTGGCGGCGTTGATCGTGGCCGTTCTAGTTCTTGTAGGCGGCTTCTTTGGCTACCGATATTTCCAGCTTGCGGGCAGCGGACCTATCAATTCCATCGCCGTTTTGCCGTTTGAGAACCGAAGCGGTAGTGGCGATACCGAATACCTGTCGGACGGGTTGGCCGATTCGCTTATTTACCGGCTTTCGCAGTTGCCGAACCTGAAGGTAAGCCCAACAAGTTCCGTGATGCGTTACAAAGGAAAGGGCGGAGATACTCTGCAGATCGCAAAGGAGTTAAATGTCGATGCGGTCATGTCCGGAAGGCTTGTTCAAATAGGCGAAAGCCTGAATATCAGCGTTCAGCTTACCGATGCGCGGACCGACAAACTCATCTGGGCCGAGCAATACGACCGCAAGATGTCTGACCTTCTCGCGACGCAACGCGAGATCGCCACGACAATTACGGAAAAGCTTCAGTTGAAATTGGCCGGCGATGAGTCTCGGGGAATCACTAAAAAGTACACCGACAACAACGAAGCCTATCA
>JANOGL010000413.1:0-3003 GCA_031405985.1 Acidobacteriota bacterium
TCGATGCTCCACTGAACGTGGTTATCGCCCGTTAGCTCACTGCGTGCTGCGAGCAAAACATCGTAGCCCTTTTCGGTAAATGATCTTTGAAGTGCGGTTCCGACAAGGCCGGTTGCACCTGTGATGAGGGTTTTCATAAAACCATTTTAGCCCACAAAACACTCGAAATACACTAAACAAAGAGCTTCGCCTTTAGGCTGCATTTTTTCGTGCATTTAGTGTATTTCGTGGGCGAATCATTTTCGTAGGTCGCGTTGCACAAGGATTACGAGCATATCGATCTCACGATCGGTCAGAATGCCGCGAAAAGGCACCATGCCGTTGCCGCCGTTTGCGATGTGGTCGTAGATTTGTTGGTCCGTATTGTACTTGTGTTCGCCTATCCGGATGTTTGGGATGACGCGGCCGTCGTCAAGAGTTTTGCCCTCGCCTTCGGGGCCGTGGCAGATCATGCAGTTCTGCCGAAACAGTGAGGCCTCGTAGGTTTTGTTGTTTGTGATCACATAACGCGAAGGTCTTGAGTTAAGACAAGAAACCGCTGTGAGCGAAATAAAGACAGAGATAATTATGATCTTCGCAGTCCGCATCCGAACGATAAGTTTCACGCAAAGGCGAGTAGAACGCAAAGGTTGGTGAATATCGCTGACAATAAATTGAAACAGGATGGACAAGATAAACAGGATGACTAATTTGCGTGCGACGATTTCTACATCCTGCTCATCATGCCTATCCTGCAAGAATTAGTCCGCTATCAATTTATTAACTCGGACTTTCGTCACGCAACGCACGCTTGAAGATCTTACCCGTGCCGCCGATCGGAAGCTCGGAGCGGAACTCAACATATCGCGGGTACTTGTTCGCGGCGAATTGCGTTTTGCACCACTCTGTAAATTCGTCGGCAGACAAAACGTGGCCTTGATTCAAAACCACAAACGCTTTTACTTCCTCGCCGAGGCGTTCGTCCGGGACGCCGATAACGGCGCAAAGCGAGACGGCCTCGTGGGTGATGATCACTTCTTCGAGTTCACGCGGATAGACGTTGTAGCCGCCGCGGAGGATCATGTCCTTTTTTCGATCGACGATGGCGAGATAGCCTTCGTCGTCCATGATGCCAATGTCGCCGGTGTGAAACCAACCGCTGCGGAAGGCCTCGGCGGTCGCCTCGGGCCGTTTGTAATAGCCTTTCATCACGTTGTGGCCGCGAATAACGATCTCGCCTCGCTCGCCGCAAGCGACCTCAAGGTCGTCATCGTCAACGCATTTTATCTCGACGCCCATCAGTGGCTGGCCGACAGTGCCGGGCTTTGACGGGCGCTCGAATTGATTAAAGCATGCAATCGGCGATGTCTCGGTCAGGCCGTAGCCCTCGAGAATGCGCAGCCCGAACACATCGTTGAACCGCTTCATGACCTCGACCGGCATAGGGGCGCCGCCGGACGTCGGGACCTTTAGATTATTGCTAATGGCCGACGTGTCGAAACCGGTCTCCTCGACGTGCTTGAGCAACGCCCAGTACATCGTCGGCACGCCAACCCAAAAATTTACCTTCTCGCGCACCATCGCATCTAGCGTCGCCTGCGGTTCAAAACGCGCGAGCAGCACGCAGCGATTGCCGGCGTACATATTCGAATTCATTTGCACGGTCTGTCCCGTCGTGTGAAAGAGCGGCAGCGTGATCAGACACGTCTGCTGAACGCCCGCGGTAAAATCGACCATCGGAAAATGTAATCCCCATGCAATGATCGAGTTCATCAAAATATTAAAGTGCGTCAGCTCGGCGCCCTTTGGCTGGCCGGTCGTGCCCGATGTGTAAAGTATCGAACACGTATCGTCGGGCCTCGTCGGATAAATATCGAACGTCTCACTCTGCTGAGCCGTGATCTCGGTCAGCGTTCTGTGACCGGTGATCGGGCCGCCGCCGATCAGATTTTTTGTCATCACGACGAGATGCTCGCATGATGCGACATTATCAAACGCTTCCTTCAGACGCTGGGCGAGCGGCAGTTCGTCGGTTCCTTCGAAAACGAAAACGGCTTTGGCGTCAGAGTCTGTTAGGTGATATTCAAATTCACGCGGCGTGAACAAAACACTCATCGGCACAACAACCGCACCGGCTTTCATTATTCCGTAATAAACTATCGGGAAGAACGGCAGGTTTGGACACGCGAGAGCGACTTTGTCGCCCCGCCCGATGCCCATCTCGACTAATGCATTTGCTACGCGATTCGACAGTTTATCGAGCTCCCCGTAAGTGAGCCTGACAGTTTCCCAGACGATCGCCTCCTTTTGCGGCGCCTGGCGCGCGTGATGCGAGATGACCGAGGCGAGATTCAGTGTCGTGGCCGAAGACTGCATATCGTATTTAACAAACGAAAAAAGATTGATTGTGAAGATTGTAATTACACCGCACGGGCTGTGTCAAAATTGATCTGCTGGCTTGAGCCGATCTCTGTGTCACGTTGTTGGATCGAATGCGTCCGCCATTTTTCTTTCTGCTCTGGAAAGTCGGTTCGATAGTGACCGCCGCGAGACTCTTCGCGCCATAACGCTGCTCGTGTAACAAGCCGAGCCAGTGTCACGAAATTTCGCGATGGCGGACTCAGATTCGCCGCCGCGATCTGATCAAACTCACTCAACGCCCGAACTAAAGTTGCCCGATCTCGCAAGATTCCGACGCGTTCCCACATGATGCGCTTGACGCGTTTCTTAACAGCAGTCGAAAGAGAAGTTGGTGTTTCTGATTTCTGGTTTCCAGTTTCATGTTCTTCCGGTCTTAACTTGAAACTCGAAACTTGAAACTCGGAACTGTCTTTAACAGCCGCTTCACCGGCACGGGCGCCAAAAACTAAACCTTCGAGCAGGGAATTTGACGCGAGGCGGTTTGCCCCGTGAACGCCCGTGCATGTCACTTCGCCCGCTGCATAAAGTCCGGGCAGCGTGCTGCGCCCACAAAGATCGGAACGAATTCCGCCCATGCAATAGTGCGACGCTGGGCTCACGGGC
>JANOGL010000415.1:0-3396 GCA_031405985.1 Acidobacteriota bacterium
CACCGGAACGCGGACGCCCTCGTCCGCATCGGCGTTAAGCTGATTCTCAACAATTTCTCTTAGCTTCAACGCCGTGCCGCTCGGCGCGTCTTTTTTACGTGAATGATGCTGCTCCTCAATGAAGGCTTCGTACTCGGGGAATTTCGCGATCAGTTCGGCGGCGTGCGCGACAATGCGATAAAACAGATTCACGCCGATAGAGAAGTTCGCGCCGAAAACAAATGCGCCGTTGCCTTCGCGGACAATTTTCTCGATCTCATCACGCGACGCGTTCCAGCCGGTCGTACCTTCAACAAGCGGCACGCCTGCCGCAACACACGCCTCGACGTTTCGTCTCACGGCCTCGGCGACTGTGAAGTCAATCGCAACATCGGCTCCGGTAAGCTTCGTCGCCAATTCCTCAACCGACAAACCCGCATCCGCGTCATCAATGACAACCGTGATCTCGTGGCCTTTTTCCGCAGCCAGCCGCTCGATGAGCTTGCCCATCGCTCCGTGTCCGATCAGTGCAATCTTCATAAGAAAATTCTAACAGGATGAACAGGATAAGCAGGATGCCGCTAAAAACTCAGACCTTTTATCCTGTCAATCCTGTCCATCCTGTTTTAATAACCGTTTCACCAACTCGACGTACAGCCCAACAGAATCTTGCAGTTCTTGCTTAAGCACAAACTCGTCCTTCGTGTGTGCGACGAGGATCGAGCCGGGGCCGAGCAGCAGCGGCTGACCCCAGTTTGTCAGGTGCGGAATGTCGGTTGTGAATCGCACGACCTTCTGCTTGAAACCATCCACGGCGAGCATCTTGACCGGCAGGCTGTAGGACAAAATTTCAAGCTCGCCGCGCGTGCTGATCACGGTTTCCAGAGCGTCGCGGATCGTCTCCATCGGTGTCGTCAGGCGTATCAGAATTCCGGCCTCGGCGTTTGGCGGAATGACGTTGAGCGCAACACCGCCGTCGAGCGTCGCGATGTTCACGGTTGTCTCGCCAAAGAAATCGTCGCTCGGAAACCGCGTGTTACGAACGTCGTCGAGAATATCAAGCAGCTTCTCGATCGCGGAATCGCCCTGCTCCGGATAAGCCGAATGCGCGGCTTTGCCTGTCGTTTTTATCTTTGCACGAAACGCACCTTTTGAGCCGATCGCAAGCTCGTTGTCTGTCGGCTCGCCGTTGATCAGATATTCGCACTTCGCCGCGATAGGGTGATCGTTCGCAACCTTGGCTCCGGTCGAAGCTCGTTCCTCTTCAACTGTGTAAAGCAACCCGATATCCTCGATGCCTTCTCGTCGGAGCTGTTCCGCCGCCGTGATCTGCGCCGCGATTATTCCTTTCGCGTCACACGAACCTCGCCCGTAGATCTTTTCGTCGTCTTCGGTCGGCTCGATAAACGGAGGCACCGTGTCCATGTGTGTCGAGAGCCACACACGCGGGCTTTCGTTGAGATGGGCGATGACGTTGTATTGACGGAACGCCGACGCTTCTGACGGAACGCGGACGCCCTCGTCCGCAGTGAGTGCCGCTTCGGCACGAAGAGATGGCGCAACGAACGTCTCGCCGGAGGAACCGGCGATTGCGGACGAGGGCGTCCGCGTTCCAACTTCCTGCAACTCGACCGTCCAGCCAAGCGATTCCAGATGGTCACGCAGGTAAAATCCAACAGCTTCCTCACCGCCGGAAACGGACGGAACCGCCATCAGAGATTTTGTAAGTTCGAAAAGGTTCATTTGAAATAGCCACAGAGCACACAGAGTTCACCGAGTCGGTCTTTTTGTTCTCGGTGTTCTCTGTGGCAAAAACATTAAAAGAACTCCTGATGCAGTTTCTTTATCACATCCGCAACGACATCTTCATTCACCACAAACGTCAGATTCACGCTCGAGGCTCCGTGAGAAATAAGCGAGACGTTAACGTCCTTAATTGTTGAGAAAACCGTCGATGCGAGACCGGTCGAGGCGCGAAGGCCTTCGCCGACGACGCAGATGACGGCGTAGCCGGGTTCGACATCGACGTCGCCGAGCCGCTTAAGTTCGGTGACGATCTTTTCGATCTCGGCTGTGTTGTCAAGAGTCAGGGCGACCGAAACCTCGGATGTCGAGATAACGTCGATCACCGTTCGGAAACGTTCAAACACCTGAAACAGCGCGCTCATAAAACCATAGCTGCCGAGCATCCGCGCCGACGTGATCCTTAGAATGGTGATGTTCTTTTTGTGTGCGATTGACTTGATCTTATTCGGCGTTTCGCCGCTGTCGGCGAGCACCATCGTGCCCACGGCATCGGGCTCGAACGTGTTGCACACGCGCACGGGAATGCCGCTGTCAACGGCCGGCTTTATAGTTTTCGGATGCAAAACCTTCGCGCCGAAATACGCAAGCTCTGCCGCCTCTTCGTAACTGAGTACTGGAATTGTGCGCGCATCAGAGCAAATCCGTGGGTCGCACGTCATCACACCGGTCACGTCCGTCCAAATTTGCAGTTCGCCGGCCTCCAATGCCGCCGCAACCAACGCCGCCGAATAATCCGAGCCGCCGCGGCCCAACGTCGTCGTCTCGCCCGCACGGTTGCCCGCGATAAAGCCGCCGAGTATCGGCACTTCGCCCGCGTCGATGAGCGGTTTTAGTTCGAGGCCGATAAGCTCGTTTGTCTCGTCAATGATCGGCTGTGCGGCGCCAAATTCGTCGTCGGTGACGATCAGCCGCCGCGAATCGACTTGCCGCGCAGCAACGCCGCGAGCCTTCAAAACCTCGCTCAGCAGCCGCGAAGAAAGCTGTTCGCCATAACTGACGATCGCGTCCTTAAGCATCGCGAGCGGCAAGCTCCGTCGCGAGGCACGCATCAGCAGATCGCTCAACTCCTCACGAGCGAACTGCAATTCAGCGTCAAGCAAATTCGACTCGCCTTCCGGAATAAAATGCTTTGCGACCTCGACGTGACGATCAAAGTGCGGTTCGAGCGACGCAACCGCCGCCGCAAAATCGCCCTTCTTCGCCGTATCAAACGCCGCAAGCAGAGCATCTGTGACCTTTGTCATCGCCGACACGACAACCACGGGCCGCCGCTCGATTTGCGACGACACGACGTGAAAAACACGCTCAAACGCCGCGACATCGCCGACCGACGTCCCGCCGAACTTCATCACTGTCGGGTGTAGGTTTTCGCTCACAAAAAAGAATTTTGCCACGAATCACACAAATTGCACGAATCAAAATAGTAATTCGTGATATTCGTGTCATTCGTGGCTAAATTCCTCGTGTGATAATCTGTGGCTGATAGCTCATGAACGACGCAAACCTCCTCGAAGATCAGCCCATCGCCTGGACGCCCACGCCCGACGTTATCGAACGCGCGCAGCTCACGAAATTTATCCGTCAGGTCGGCGTATCGACCTGGGATGAGCT
>JANOGL010000421.1:0-4065 GCA_031405985.1 Acidobacteriota bacterium
CGTCGGAGTTTCTACGAAAGAGTTTGTAAAACGGCGTCAACATCTTGAGCAGCGAAGCCCCTCGCGGTGTAAAGATATTAAAGCCAACGTTGTTCGCCGCCTCGAACGATTTGCCCAGCCACGGCACAGGCCCGCCACCGAGCATGTATGCTGTACCCTTATAAAAGCCGTCGGGAGCAACGGACGGTAATTTCCCTTCGACAAATTGTTTCTGCCGCGCACTTTGACCAACTAGAAAAGTTATCAACATCCAAAATCCGAGCCACACGAGAATCGCGATTACGACCCACAACAATATCCAAACGATAAGCACTATTTGCCTCCAACGAACACAAGTTTATACAACGACTTTAGTTTTCGTGCAACGGTGGAAATTGGATGTTGTGAATTCAGTCTGCGGTTTTTGCATCGGCGCGGCTTGGTTCGTGCGAGCGGTCGATCGCCTCGTCCTCGATCTCGCCGCCTCGCGACACGGGAATATCGGCGGGATTTGCGTACTTGATGCCGCGCTCTTCGAGAACGTCGGGCGGGATCAGAACTCGTTCAGCAGACGTCGGCGGAACGTAGCCCGGATAATCGACGCGCGAATGATAGATCGCTACGAGTGATTTGATCATCGATTCGCGGATTTGCGTCAACTCGCGCAGCGTAAGGTCACATTCGCCGAGCTGGTCGTCGGCAAGTATCGCGTCTATAATTTTCGTGACGATAAAGCGAATGTTCTCCGGCGTCGGCTCTGCAAGCGAACGTGCCGCGGCCTCGCACGAATCGGCTATCATCATTATCGCCGCTTCCTTAAACTGCGGCCGCGGTCCGGGATAGCGAAACTCGTTTTCGGAGATCTCTTCGTCGGAACGCGCTTGAGCCTGCGCCTTTTTCAAAAAGTAATGCAGCGTTCGCGTGCCGTGATGCTGGGGAATAAAGTCGATGATCCGCTGGGGCAACCCCATCTCGCGTGCGAGCTTAACGCCGTAATTGACGTGCGCGATAATGATCTTAGCACTCTGCGCGGGTTTGAGTTTATCGTGCGGATTTTTGCCCGACTGGTTTTCGACAAAATGTTCCGGCGCAGCCGTTTTGCCGATATCGTGATACAGCGCGCCGATGCGAGCGAGCAAACCGTTTCCGCCAACAACACGACAGGCTTCTTCGGCAAGTTGACCGACGGCATGCGAATGTTGGTTGGTGCCAGGGGCGCGCAGTGCGAGTTGACCAAGCACCGGCAGATCGGCGTTCGAAAGCTCGAGTAACTTTACATCCGTTAAGATTCCGAACAAGCTCTCGCACACAGGAAGTAAAACTGAGGTTACTGCCGCCGTGATTATTCCGCTCGCGAGTCCGCAAGCTATCGAGAGCAAAATTGAATTCAGTACAAACGGCTGCTGCGTGAATGCGAGCACGGCAATAGTTAAAACTGCGCTCGCCCCACCGATCAGACAGCCCGCGATCGTCACGGTCTGGCGATTACGATAACGACCGATGCCGTAAACCGCAATCGACGAAGCGATTGCCGCATAAACCGTGAATTCAAGTCCACGCGGCCCCTGAATGCCGGCGATGATCGCCGTCAACATCCCCGTAAACAATGCCGTCGGCCGGTCGGCTAGCAGCGTCATCAGCAAACTTCCCGTGGCAAACGGTATCGCAAATGACCACAACATCGCGTCATTCATCGGTGCTTTTACGTTTTGCACGGCGGTGAATTCTGCGAGTCTAAAAAACACTGTCATCATCGCCGTCTGCACGACAACGACAAAGCCGAGCAACGCGTACGTTTTTCGCGCCGAAAGGGCGAGTCTCGGCAACACGCCGCGATGCTGCACGAACTTCCACGCTATCCAAAACAGCGCGGTAACGAACAGCAGGATTCCCGCAAAGCGATTTACCTGCCGCGACGACGAGGCGTAACTGCGAACCGCAGCGATCTGTGCAAGAACATTGGCTGTAACAACGCCGCCTTCGTCAACGATCTTTTGCCCGCGTTTGAGAATGATGGTACGCGGCTGCATGTTGGTGGCGGCGGCTTGCCGTGCGGTTTCGGTAGTGACACTGTCGTAGCTGATACTCGGCTCGATCAAAATCTCGCCGGCCGTGTAAAACGCATCCGCCTCTTTTTGCGAAAGACTCTTTATCGCGGCAATTCGCGTCTTGAATTTTTCGCGTGCCGTCGAGAGCGCCGTCCAGTTGCTCTCCGGCATCTTTACGGTCGATTGCAAATTGGGTTTCGAGCGGTCGAAGACAAAGACCTCACCTTGAAAATACTGCTTCTCCTCATCGTCGTAGATAAAACCATCGGAGCTTTGTCGCAAACCGCTCTCGACGGCATCGAGCTCGTTGCGGCTGAAGTTGCGCGCCGCGAGAATCTTGCCGATTTCGGCGCCGCCAGCGCCGGTCCAATGTGTTTCGCCTTTTGTGTCGGAGTTCGCGCCAACTTTGCGGTCGCCGTGTCGTTGCAGTTTTTCCCAAGATGACCTGAAACTCTGCACCGCCTGATCGGCTTTGTTCGACTCGTATCGAAACATGGGGCGGACGGCATCCTTTGCCTCGGCTTTTAGGCGTTCGGACTCTTCGGGGTCGTAGAACTGAATGTCTGCGGGCGATGTTATGCCCTCGCGTGCGATGTCGCCTTCCTGATAAACCGATTCACCCGACGCGCGCCAAAGAGGGTTGTAGATCAACAAAGTCGTGAGCAAACACAATGCGACGAACCCGAGCCCGAACTGCTGTTCATCGGATAATTTCGTCAACGGTTTCGCAATAAGTGAAAACAGCCACTGCCGCCATTCCGTCACAGGTGATTTCAGATCTCTGATGCGTTTGCTCATAACGGAACGCGGACGCCCTCGTCCGCGATGCCGCCGGCGGCGGCACCTGAAGTTGAAGAACTCACGCCGTCATCTGCGAGCAATGCTCGCATTGCGGACGAGGGCGTCCGCGTTCCGATCTCCTCAACCATCGGTCGCAAGGTCTCGCGCCGAATAGCTGAAATTGCCACGCTTGTCTGTCCGCTGTCAAGCAAAATCTGCCGCTGTAGAATCTCAATATCATCCGCAGCGAGCAGATCGGTCTTATTCAAAACGACAAGTTGCGGTATCGAACTAAAATTCAGCTCGCCGAGAATTTTATTTACAGAGGCTATCTGCTGCAAGACGCGCGCGCTGTGCGCATCGACGACGTGAACGAGCAGATCGCTGTCGGCGATCTCTTCGAGCGTAGCGCGAAACGCCGACAGAAGCGTCTCGGGCAGATCGCGAATAAAACCGACGGTGTCGTTGATGATGACCTCCTGATCGTATGGCAGACGCAGCCGCCGCGAAGTCGGGTCGAGTGTCGCGAACATCTTTCGCTCCGCATAAACGTCGGATTGCGTCAGTTGATTGAGCAGCGTCGATTTGCCTGCGTTTGTGTAGCCGACGAGCGAGATGATCGGCAGATGTTTTTGAAGGCGTGTTTTGCGGCGTTCTTGACGTTGTCGGCCGAGGTTATCGACTTGCTTTTCAAGCTGCGCGATTCGCGTCCGGACGCGGCGACGATCAGTTTCGAGTTTTGTTTCACCGGGACCGCGACCGCCGATGCCGCCCGCGAGCCGCGAAAACGCCGAATTCTGTCCCATTACGAGTCGCGGCAGCAGATACTTTAACTGTGCGAGTTCGACCTGCAATTTACCTTCACGCGACTGCGCTCGCTGCGCGAAGATGTCGAGTATAAGCTGCGGACGGTCGATGACTTTCAGCTCGGTGGCTTCGCTCAGCACGCGAACCTGCGTCGGCGTCAGCTCGGCGTCAAACACAATAATATCCGCGCCTAAACGCATGACGCGTATCAGCAGATCGTCGAGCTTGCCCTTGCCCAAAACCGTTTTCGCACTCGTCTGCGGACGACGCTGAATGATCGTATCCAATACAACGACGTCGGCAGATATCGCAAGCTCGGTCAGTTCGTTTAAGGACTCACGCTCTTCGTCGATGTCGCCCGTCGTCACGCCGACCAGTATCGCCCGGTCTCGGCCCGCCTGACGCGTTCGCGCGGTCATACGCACGCGTGCCATTTCGTCTTCGAGCGAAT
>JANOGL010000484.1:0-4563 GCA_031405985.1 Acidobacteriota bacterium
CACCTACGACGCGCTCAATCGCCCTTTGACGCGAACTCACAGCGACGGAACGCCGACAGTTACAAACTCCTACGACAATCAAACCGTTCCATTTTCAAAAGGCAAGCTGACAAAAGTTACGAGCAGTATTTCCGAGTCGCGTTATACTCAATTCGACATCGCTGGTCGCCTCACGCAATATCAACAGATCACCGATGGAAACACTTACACTTCGAGCTATCAATACAATCTGTCTGGCGCGTTGGTTGAGGAAACGTATCCTTCGGGCCGAAAGGTAAGGAACGAATTTGAATCGGACGGCCAGCTTTCAAAAGTCGAAAGCATGAAAGGCGGAACAACGATCTATCGGCCGTTTGTCACGAACATTGCGTATAATGATGCCGGAATGATCTCTCAGTTGAGATATGGTAACGGGCGCTGGGAAACGTCGAAGTTTAACTCAAGGCTGCAACTGACCGAAACAGGTCTTGGTGCGTCGTCTGTCGATACAGGTCTGTGGAAGAACGTATACGAGTACGGAGAGCTACAGACAAACGGGACCGTCGATCCGCTAAAAAACTCAGGAAACATTGGGAAGCAAACTTTATCCGTGCCAGGTACGAATTTTGTCCAGTCTTACAAATACGATTCCGTTTACCGACTAACCGAAGCTAAAGAGACGACCGGTACCACTCAAAACTGGATTCAGCAGTTCGGCTACGACATCTATGGAAATAGAACGAGTTTCATTAAAACAATTGGCGGAACCACGACCTCAACAACACCAAGTATTGACCCAAATACAAATCGCTTCAACCTAAATCAGGGCTTCGCGTATGACAAGAATGGAAATGTTGTAAACGACATTGATAGTGCTACGTCGCTATCACGACAGTTCATCTTCGACGGAGATAATAAGCAAGTCGAAGTAAAGAAGAATGGTGTAACTATTGGGCGCTATTTCTACGACGGAGAAGGCCGCAGGGTAAAGAAAATCACAGATGCCGAGACGACGATCTTTGTTTATTCTGCGGGCAAACTGATAGCTGAGTATTCAACGCAGCTTTCGTCAGCGCCCTCCACATCGTATCTCACAAACGATCATTTGGGATCACCGCGAGTAATCACCAACGAACTAGGCCAGGTAAAGGCGCGTCGTGACTTCATGCCTTTTGGTGAAGAGCTTTTTGTAAACGTCGGTGGCAGAACCACTGATCTGAAGTATGGCTCTTCCACCGATGATGTTCGTCAGAAATTTACCGGTTACCAAAAAGATTCTGAAACATCATTAGATTTTGCTGAGGCGAGGATGTACGAAAACAGATTTGGACGATTCACAGCGATTGATCCTCTTCTTGCATCGGGTAAATCTGCAAATCCACAGACTTTTAATAGATTTATTTACGTGCGCAATAACCCGATTAAGCTTGTCGATCCTTCGGGATTATGCGATGCCCCTTCCGGGCTACAGAAAGGTCAGGTCGGTATTTGTTTTGAGGCATTTATCCGTACAAAAAACGTACCTGGTGGCCCCGGTCTCGGTGATAATCGAACCTTCGCGGGCAACGACCCAACGGCAACGGCGCGAGTCACGGTTTGGGCCATTGTTTCGCGTTCGGAGGATGGCGAATTTGTCCTTATTGAAAAACAAAGACGGGTTAGTCCGAGCGTGGTAAGCGTTGCGACCCCTACCGAGGGCGGCTTTAATGCAGCCAAAACCGGAAACCAAAGTGACGGAACGGTTTCGCTGCTGGGATCGGCTAAAACAGACGTTACTTATTCTAACAATGACGTAAAGACTACAGATAAGGGTTTCGGCAAAGGAATAGACATCACTCTTTCAATTGCCGATGGCACGAACGGCGGCCAACAACTTGGAAGAGATTTGCAAACGACCGGTTCAGTAATGGCCGGTACCACTTCGCCCACCGCTGGTGCGGTTGTAGCTGGCGCGGGAAAAGTCGCAGAAGCTATATCGCCAGCCGGAACGATTGACGGAAACATGACAGTGCGAATTTCCGGAAACAATCAAGTAACATTGGTTGGTGGACAGAGTAAAGGGTATCCGTCTTATGCTGGTTATGCTTATACCAAAGGCGCCGATGAGAAGGTTGTAACGCAAACATTGGTTCAGCGACCTGAGAATAAGATCGAAGACCTGACGAAGCCAATGACACCTTTTCCAAGATAGGTATAAAATTATGATAAAACCAATGTTTGTCTTTTTCCTAACGGTTTCACTGCTTGGATTTCAATCTGACGCTTGTAATACAAGTAAGAAATCTAGCGATGAGATGATAAAGTTTGGACCAGATAAATTCACCAGCTTGGTAGTCTTTTTTAAGAAAGAAGCAACTCGTGAACAGATAGAAACTTTTTACAATAATGTCGTATCAGTATCTCGCCCAGACCTTAAAGGACATGACTTGCCGGAAGGAGTTGCTCTTCAATATCAAGTCAAAAATGGCGAGTATGAAGGTGTTGGAATTACGTTCTCGACTGATGCAACTCCTGAACAACGCGAAAAACTGAAAAAGGCAATCGAATCCTCGCCGATTGTCTATAAGGTATATGAAAATGTCGTGCCAAAAGAGATAAACGATTTGGAAAAACCCGTGAAGAAGGTTCCGTAGGGGAAGATTATGAAACATGCCATAGTCATGCCAAGATTCAGACTCCCTAACTAGATGCTCGACCAAGTACAAAAAGTAAACTCCGACCCTACAATTCCGATGTTAATTGTGGGCGGAGTAATGTTGTTGGTCGGAATCGCTTGCTTCTTTTTCCCAGCGAAAGTCCGACAGTATGATACGCGTATGACAAGATTGATAAAGGATGAATCTGATTATCTATTTTCCGTTAAGCTCTTTGGGGCAATCTTTCTATTGATTTCCATTTTCATATTTCTTGCTTTCGTCGGTCTTGTAATTTTGCCAAGGTAACTTTGCGACCGAGCAAATGTATGCAACAGGCTTTTCATATTTCGCGGACGGCAAGATCGAGAAGCTAAAACTCGGTAACGGTCTTTGGGAAAGTGCAAAGCTGAACAACCGCTTGCAGGCAACGGAGATCGCTATGGGTCATTCGGTTGGTGACGGTAGTTTGATGAAGTTGAACTATGAATACGGCGAACTAAATGCCGACGGCTCGGTAGATACAACAAAGAACGCCGGAAACATTGCCAAGCAGACCGTTAATTTTTCAGGGCTGGCAAATCCGTTTGTGCATAGAAAGTGAGGTGTCACGTCTGCGATTCTGCGATATTAGCTAAGTATAATTTCTCAACTTGGTCGCGGGCGTAGGCGGAAGTGAGGTGTCACGTCTGCGATTCTGCGATATTAGCTAAGTATAATTTCTCAACTTGGTCGCGGGCGTAGGCGAGTTTGCGGTCGGTTTGGAGTTTTTCTCGGGCGGCGTCGTGGCGGCGGCTGATGTTGGAAGTATCGAGTCCGGCTATCAGTGATAATTCGGTACCGGCTGCACCGCGTTCTCTGGCTATCAGGATCAGTACTTCTTTTGCAAGCACCGCCTTTGCACTTTTTTCCGGGCCGCAGAATTTGTCTTCGGAAAGGCCGAACACGGTCGCCACCGCCGAGATCAATACAGCCGCATCAAATGGTTTCCCTCGGTCCTTACGATGTTCGGAGCGTCGCCGAGGCGTGTCGCCAATGCGATGTATTGTGCTGTCGACAAACTCCTCGGAACCTAAAATATAGCCTTCTGCGGGCGAATCGAAGGCTTCCGATGCGACAAGTCCGGTCTCGGCCAAAACATAGGTTTTGAAATGTTCGATGGCTGACTCTCGCTTACTTCCAAAAAGACGAATTACAGGATCAATGGCTGTCAGGTCATCCGGTTGCAACCCGAGATACGCACGATGACTACTGTAGGGGTATTCTTCCGGCATCGTCACCATTCCCGCCCTGACCGGATTTAGATGAATGTACCGAACGAGTTCGGCTAAGTATCTATCGCTCTGACACAGCATGGACTTATGCCGTCCTTGAAAAACATGCCCTATATGCTTGTATCGTCGATTATAATAATGGCTGTAACCGCCGAGAACACGCTGCATAATGCTTCCGATTGTCTCGGCTTGGCGTTCGAGCAGCAAATGAATGTGGTTGGTCATCAAACAGTAGGCATACAGAAAGAACGGCGAACGGACCTTCTCTTTTAACAGAAGGGCGAGGAACCTTTGGCGGTCTTCGTGCGAATGAAAAATATCTTGGCGGTCGTTGCCGCGGGCGATCAAATGGTAAAGACCGCCCTCGACCTCAACGCGAAGCTTCCGTGCCATATCGTTTGAAATGATAACAAGAATATCGCAGAATCGCAGACGTGACACCGGTTTCCCCGGTTTCCACCGATCGCCATACGGTTAGGGTATAATTCTTCGTAAGAACCACCGCATATGGTCATCAAATACGAAATAACTCCCGACGACCTCCAGCAATACTGCAAAGAGACAGTTAAAGGCATGACCATTTACACGCTGTATACGATAATACTCGTCGCCATAACTGTTCTGTTTATGCTGGCCGATATGCTTTTGGCAGTCGCAGCCATTGGTTACAACGACGG
>JANOGL010000490.1:0-2799 GCA_031405985.1 Acidobacteriota bacterium
ACGTCGAGCACGACGTCGTAAATTTCACGCTGCGCTTTTGTGTAGCGGCCGTTTACCGGAAACGTTCGGGTGATGTCCGACGCGTAGCCCTGATACTCGGCGCCGGCGTCGATCAAAATCAGATCGCCGTCCTTGAGCGGCATGTTGTTTTCGACATAGTGCAAGATCGTTGCGTTGTCGCCGCCGCCGATGATCGAGTTATACGCGACGCCGCTCGCACCGCGATCACGCATATAACTCTCCATCAACGCCTCGACCTGCGATTCGTTCATGCCGGGCTTTATTTTTTTCATTGCGAGAATGTGCGCGTCGCATGCGATCGTCGCAGCAGTTTGCATCATCTCGACTTCCTTCGCGGTTTTGTGCAGCCGCATGTCGCCGATGATCGGCGTCGGATCGATGATCGTGTGCGGCGGGTAAGCTGTCTTGAGGCGGCGGACGCGCTGTTCCGTAAAGTAGTCAAGTATCTGCTGATCGAGAGCCTTATCAACCGCAAAGCGGTAATACAATTTGTCGATGCCGTCGAGAATCTTGCCGAGGTCGCCTGCAAACTTTTCAATCGAAAACGCTTTGTCCGCGCCGTAGTTTTTCACCGCTCCTTCGACGCCCTGACGGCGGCCGAACCACGTTTCCATCTCAAGATTTCGCGGCCGCACGTAGAGCGTGTAGGCGTGTTTCGTGTTTTTTGTGATGACCGCGATCGCGTCCGGTTCGGGAAAGCCCGTCAAATACCAAAAGTCGCTGTCCTGTCGAAACTTAAACTCCGTGTCGTAGCTCCGCGTCTGCTCGTGCGCCGCCGGAATGATCGCAACGGAATTGTCTTCCATCTGGTCAATGAACTTCTTCAACTGTGCTCGCATATGCAATGAGTTTAACGCAAAAGTTGCGTTTCAAACAGGATGGACAGGATAGACAGGATGGCGGCGAACCAACTATCCTGAATATCCTGTGCATCCTGTTTGAATAGTCGTGGAATTACGCGTCACCGAAATTTTTCTCTCGATTCAAGGCGAGTCGTCGCACGCCGGGCGGCCGTGCTCGTTTGTCCGTCTGACGGGCTGCCCGATGCGATGCCGGTGGTGCGACAGCGAATACACGTTCACCGGCGGCGAGAAGGTCAGCTTTGAGGACGTCTTCGCAAAACTCGATGAATTTGGCTGCAATCTTGTCGAAGTGACCGGCGGCGAGCCGCTTGCACAAAGCAGCGTATTTCCTTTTATCACAGATCTTTGCGATCGGGGTTACGAAGTGCTGATCGAAACCGGCGGCTATGTCTCGACCGAAAATGTCGATCCGCGGGCCGCGATCATTCTCGATGTAAAATGTCCCGCGTCGGGCGAGGCCGAGCGAAATCATTGGCCAAATCTCGAACATCTGCGGCCCGAAATGGACGAGGTGAAGTTCGTCGTCGCCGATATGGCGGATTGGGAGTTTGCAAAGGGTATTATCGAGAAATACGATCTTGCGAGCCGTACGAAAGAGGTCTTGATCTCGCCCGTCCACGGTATGGACAACCTCACCGAGATCGCGCACGAAGTCTCGCGCAGCCGTCTTAAAGTGCGTTTTAATTTGCAGGTGCACAAATACATTTGGGGTGCAGACGTTCGAGGCGTTTGATGTGACGCGGAGACGCGGTGAGGAGAGACGCGGAGAAATATGGCCAACATACGAAGCTATCGAGAATTGCGAGTTTATCAGTCTGCGTTTGACGCCGCGATCGAAATATTTGAAATGACTAAATCCTTCCCGTCCGAAGAAAAATACTCATTGGTCGATCAAATTCGGAGATCGTCCCGTGCAGTATGCTCTAATTTGGCCGGGGCGTGGAGAAAACGACGTTATCCAGCACATTTCGTGAGCAAACTATCTGATTCTGAAGGCGAGGCCGACGAAACGCGCGTCTGGCTGGAATTTTCCCTACGACACGGCTATATAAGCGACGAGAGATTCAATCGCCTCGATGGAACTTATGACCTAATTCTTGGACAACTCACGAAAATGCACTCTGAGCCAGAAAAATGGACTATAAGAACGACGAAATAGATCGCCGCGTCGCCGCGTCCCCACGTCACCGCGTCGCAATCATCTTGGTTTCGGGCGGGTTGGACAGCTGCGTAACGGCGGCGATTGCGGAGCGCGAAAATGACGAGCTTGCGTTTCTGCATATCTCATACGGCCAGCGGACCGAGGCACGCGAGCGGCGAGCGTTTAACGACATTGCGGATCATTACGGCGTAGAAAAACGGCTCGATGTTTCGATCGATCATCTCGCAAAGATCGGCGGCTCGTCGCTGACGGACGAAAGCATCGTGGTTAGCGAGGCCGACCTTGCGTCAAAAGAAATTCCGACGAGCTACGTGCCGTTTCGGAATGCAAACATGCTGTCGATCGCCGTGAGCTGGGCCGAGGTCATCGGTGCCGGCGCGATCTACATCGGCGCTGTTGCCGAAGATTCGAGCGGCTATCCGGACTGCCGTCCTGAGTTTTATGAGGCGTTTCAAAAGGTTATCGACACCGGAACAAAGCCCGACACGCACATAAAATTGCGCTCGCCGATAATTCATCTCACAAAAGCCGAGATCGTGAAAAAGGGCGTCGAATTGGGCGCGCCGCTTCATCTGACGTGGTCGTGTTATCGAAGCGAATCACTTGCCTGCGGCACATGCGACTCTTGCGCGCTGCGTCTGCGCGGATTTGCACAAGCTGGCATGGAAGATCCTATTACGTACCTTAACCGCAGATAACGCAGATGAAGCAGAACAAAGAACAGATTTGGCTTCAGTTTTTATCTGCGTTATC
>JANOGL010000508.1:0-3941 GCA_031405985.1 Acidobacteriota bacterium
CGCGAGAGCGAACTGCCCGCAGGCGGCGAGATCGTCAGCACGGGCGGCGAGACGCTCGGCACGCACACCGGCATTCACCGCTACACCATCGGCCAGCGACGCGGGCTTGGCATCGCGCACGAAAAGCCGCTCTATGTTGTGCAGATTGAGCGTGCAAAAAACCAGATCATCGTCGGCGAAGAAGACGAGCTCGAGTCGATTGAATTTACTGCTCGCGGCGTTAATTGGATCGCGTTCGATGCACCGAGTGAACCGGTTCGCGCGCACGTGAAGGTTCGCTATCGTCACGAACCCGCACCGGCTACGATTTATCCAATTGACGACGAAGGTTTACAGAACCCAGGCGCTACCGCTCCCGGTTCTGACAAGCAGACACGCATCGTATTCGACATGCCGCAACGCGCGATCACGCCGGGCCAGGCAACGATATTCTACGACGGCGACGAAGTTGTCGGCGGCGGCTGGATAGTTAAGAATTGAAAAGGAACAGTTATGCCGAAACCAAAAAAGAGATTAAGCAAAGCCGCAAAAGCGGCGTTGAAAGCGATAAACGAGTCGAAGCTGCTCGCCTCAAAGACAGCAAGCGTGAAGAGTGCGGGACAGGAATTTCGTGAGGGCCAGGTCACGCCCAGAACCGCTACGGCAAATAAACTTCGCCCGGAAAAAAAGAAAGGATAAGATAATTGCCACAGAAATCACAGAGTGAAAAAATTTTTCTCAGCGTCCTCTGTGGCTAATAACTATTTTGCTTTCAAAATATCTCTGATCTCGCCGAGCAAGGCTTCCTGCGGCGGCGGCGGCGTCTGAGCAGCCAATTTCTCAAAATAGCTCATCGCTGCCTTCGCGATCATAAACATTACAAATGCCACGATCAGGAACGTAATAATGTCGCTTATCAACTGGCCGTAGCGAAGCAGCGGCTCGCCGGCCTTTACGGCGGCCTCGATCTGTTCGCCGGTCGCGCCGGCGGGCAGCTTGCCGCTCAAATCATAAAACTTTGTCTTAAAGTCGGTTCCGCCTGTTACCAGACCGACGAATGGCATGATGATACCCTCGGTAAAGGTCGTAACGATCTTTCCGAACGCAGCGCCGATAATGACGCCGATCGTGAGATCGAGCACATTGCCACGCGCAATAAAAGCCCTGAAATCATTTAACATGAATACACAATCCTCCAAAAATTTTTAACTGCATGAGAGTCTGTTGTGGATAACGAACCCGAATATACATTGAAAACGCGATTTCTCAAAATGAAAAGGCGGCCTCGAAAAGCCGCCTCGGAGTGTTAACTAATATTTGTGGAATCTATACGGTGGCGGCTTCGGCCGTCTCCTCTTCGTCCGTTTCGTCTTTATCGTTCATATAAAGTTCTGCTTGATCATCATCTTCGTCATCGTCATCATCGGCAACGGCGGTGGGCGGAGCCGTCGTAGAATATTGCGTCGCAGCCGCGACGGCTTCTTCTTCCTGCGTTTCGCGCGCCTTCAGCATCGAGCAGCTGCCTTCGAGAATGGCGCCTTCCTCGACGATCAGACGGGGCGATTGAATATTGCCCATCACGCGTGCGGTGCGGCCGAGTTGGAGCTTTTCGCTTGCGATGATGTCGCCGTTGACCGCACCATTTACCATTGCGGCTGCAACTGAAACATTGGCGTCAACCTGACCGTTTGTGCCGATGATGAGCGTTCCCGCCTCAGACGTAACAGTCCCGATAAGGTGCCCGTCGACTCGCAGCATCGCGTGAAACTCAGTTTCACCGGTCAACGTCGTGCCATGGCCAACGAAGCCGCTAAGGCGCCCTTCTTTAATGTCGCGAGCCATCGAGTCGCTCTCTGTTATAGCTCGGTTAGCGGCCGCTGCCGAAGTCGGTTCTGTTGGATAATTATATGCCGGCGTCGTTGGTTGCTGTTGCTCGGGATAGTCGGTCTCCGGCCGGTTGCCTCTGCCCATTCTGATCATAAATATTTCCTCGCTGGATTAGATTTGAAAAGCCTTCTGACACGAGAATTTGCCGGAAAATCCGCTAAAAACCACAGCCTTTGCCTTCTGCTTCAGTGGCCCAACGTGCCTATCTTTCCTGTATCTTTATGATAATCGACGAACGCTAGATGTGTCCAGACTTTTTTTTGAGGTTGTAAAAGGTGGCTAAGAGTGGCAGAATGCTTACTTTTCGCGTGTTTGAGGACAAAAGGTGAAAGCTGAGACGAAAATAAAGACAAAATTGCTCAAAAAAATGGGCCGCGCGATCGAGGATTTCTCGATGATCGCCGAAGGCGACCGTGTTATGGTGTGTCTCTCGGGCGGTAAGGACAGCTACACTCTGCTCGATCTGCTGCTCGATGTGCAGCGGCGTGCACCCGTAAACTTTGAAATACTTGCAGTTAACCTCGATCAAAAGCAGCCGGACTTTCCGGAACACGTCCTTCCCGACTATTTAACCTCGCGAGGTGTGCCGTTCAGGATCGTCGAGGAAGACACCTTTTCGGTCGTAAAGGCCCATATTCCCGAGGGCAAAACGTATTGTTCGCTTTGCTCACGACTGCGTCGCGGCATTTTGTACTCGACGGCGCTCGTTGAGGGCTGCAACAAGATCGCTCTCGGCCACCACGCCGACGATATTATCGCGACTTTTCTGCTTAACTTGTTCTATGTAGGGCAGTTAAAGGCGATGCCGCCGATTTTAAGAAACGATGCCGGGAACAACACCATCATTCGTCCGCTCGCCTATGCCCAGGAAAAAGAGATCGCAGCCTACGCCGAAGAGCAAAAATTCCCGATTATTCCCTGCAATCTTTGCGGCTCGCAGCCAAATCTGAAGCGTGCCCGCGTAAAACGCCTCGTCGACGAACTCGAAAAAGAAACACCGTTCATCCGCCAAACAATGCTCACCGCGATGACAAACGTCACGGGTTCGCACCTGCTCGACAATAAGCTCTATGATTTCAACAACTTCGAGCCGATGATAAAAGCGATCCCGGCCGGCCATGGCTCGATCGAGCGCGAGCTCGACGACATCTTCGACCACTCGGAGCAGTCTTTCACGCGACCGCTTTCGCCGATCACGATCTCGCAGTCAATTGGGAGTTAGCACGCGAAACCGTCACGGTTTGCGCGGTGCGAACGTCTTGTCATCGAGCTTGACGTTGTGCTTTACATCGGTAAATGTCGTGACGATGTTGCCGTTGCCGATGTTGTAGGAGGTCGTCTTGAACGCCACTCTTACGCCGTCGATGTCGCGGTAATCGTCGAAGGTCATCGAGTATGGAATCTTTTGATCACTGGTGCTCGACGTGATCACGCCCTCGCGTTTTCTGAGCAAGAATGTTTTTGTCGAATAATACTCGACGTAGGTCGTGCCCTTATTCGGCGTAAATTCGACGACCCAACATTCGTCGTCGCCGAGCTTGCCCGTGCGCTTTATCTCGACTGATTTGAACAGCGTTTTCCAATCCAGAATGCCGTAAAATGCATTTGCGAGCTTTACGTCGTCGAGTCGCGTGCCGGTATATTTCTCAGCAGCGGGCATAAAGGTATAAGCCTCGGCACCGCCCTGTCCGTCGAAGTATTCCCAGCCCGTCGCGATCTTTTTGCCGAGCGCGGTCATCGTTGTTTCCATTGCGTACTTGTCAGGCGCTTTCGAGTAGACTTTGCCGTAGCCGTGCACGCCTTGATTCTCAAGATTCATCGTATATGTCGTAACTCGCGAAGTCAGCTTGCGCCACGCCGCTTCGCCGCCGGCGGCATCGCTCACTTTTTGCATCAGCTCGTCGGCGGTGATCGCGGGTTTGCTGTCGCCGGCGAGGCGTTTCCATTCGACCTCGGCCCCGGGCTGGCTGGTGATGATTTTTGTGACCTTGCCCGCGGCGTCGCGGCCGATGCGCATCGAAATCCAGCCGCGAGGCTAGCGCAGCCATTGCCGGCAACAGCAAAATCGCCGCTCG
>JANOGL010000043.1:0-1764 GCA_031405985.1 Acidobacteriota bacterium
TATAAATTCGCGTGTAATGCGGCCGTGAATGATGACGTCCCGGCAAACGCAGAGTGTAAGGCAGATCGTCTGGGCCGACGGCGCGTTTGGGCGGGAAGATCTCGGGCTTTCGCGGCAGGTCGAGTTCTTCCCAATCCGAGCGCAGATCGTCCGCGAAATCGAAAACATCGGCGAGCTTGTATTCTTTGTCGAGCAAAACCCACAGATGATAGCCGCCGACGCCGTTCGAAACCATCACCAACGGATCCATGTCCTGAGCGCGCAAACGGTTCGCCCAGGTGAAGAGAGCGTCCTTGTTCGCGTCGATAATTTCGTCGGCGTTTGCGACCGACTCGTCATGCAAGTCGATATCGACCGCGAACCATTTGCACGTTGCGTGATCCGATATCGAAAACATCCCGACCAGATGATTCGGTGCCTTGCCCGAAAAGTGGCGCTCGAGCTTCGTCGTCGTCACCATGTCGGTGCCGAGCTTGCGGCGCTCTTTTATGGGCAGCGTTACGACGCTGACCTTGTCGTTTTTTATCGTGTATTGGCTCCAAACGTCGCGGCGGTTCACGAGCCTGACAAGCGCCCACTCGGCCAGCTCCGGCGCATAGCGAATCCATTCCTGCGCGATCCACAACAGCCGCTTGTTGCCGGCAAATTCGATAAAGGGAAGTGTCATAACTTACGCAGTAACTAAACGAGCGACCTTTCGTCGGCGCTTTTTTGACGCTTGCCAAAGATCGTATTGCGACTGCATGCCGGTCCACAACTCAGGACTTGTGCCAAGCGCATCAGCGAGCCGCAAAGCCATTTCAGCGGAAATTCCGGCACTTCCGTTTAGTATTCTCGAAAGCGCGACTCGCGTAACGCCGAGATGCGTCGCCGCAGTCGTAACCGAAACCTCGCCAAGATAATCTCTCAAAACTGTGCCCGGATGGGGCGGATCGAACATTCTCATAAAACACCTCGGTGATAATCCTGATAATCGACCAAAATCGCATCTTCACCTTCAAACGCAAATGTCAGACGCCAATTGCCGCTAACATCGATCGACCAATGTCCGGCAAGATCGCTATGCAATTGATGAAGCCGCCAGCCCGGAGCGTCCATGTCTTTCGGTGTTTTTGCGTTATCAAGAGCGAACAACTGCCGTCGCAGCCGCTCAGCATGTTTTGGTTGAATGCCTGCTTTCGATCCAAGGCTGAAAAATCTCTCAATACCTTTATGTCGAAAGCTCTTTATCACCAAGGCAAGTGTATAGCACTGCTATACAGGCGGTCAAGATTATCGTCTAACACATAGCCACGTCCTTTAGGGCGTGGTATCGGTTGTAAAAATGATTCTCAGCCCGTTTCAACGGGCTTACAATCCAGATGGCTTAAGCCGCTCAAGGTAAGGACGATAAATCGTCCTATAAAAATATTAGCCGCATTGACCACGCCCTAAAGGACGTGGCTAAGTGCCCTTCGGATTGGGCTTCACCCTTTCGATGTGCGGAATGGCTATGCCTTTCCGTAAAATTCTAGTTATCCATTGCGGCTGCTCCGCCGCTCATCAGTCTGTCTTAAGCAGTGGGTCCGATTAATGGGCGAATGCTATACAGACCTCTACTCATCATCTGAAAACTAAATTTAAATCGCTGAGCCGCCTCGTGATATCCGTTGGGAGTCACAGTGATGTCCAAAATAAGATTGTGTGGATAGCCCATAAAAGAAGGCTTCTTTTCAACAGGCCTATTTAATGATCGACTAAACTCAAAAAGCTGCATATCAGAGA
>JANOGL010000060.1:0-1930 GCA_031405985.1 Acidobacteriota bacterium
GATGCTCAGCTTGCGGCATATCAGGGAGCGCAGGATGACGTTCGTGTTTCGCAGTCGCAGGTCGCGGCCGCGCAGAATAATCTCGCACAGGCTCAGCAGCAATTAAACGTCGCCCAGGTTGCCGTCGATACCGCTCGGCAAGGCGTCATCTCGGCACAGACCGACGTTGACAAAGCACAAGTCGAATTTAATGCAGCTTCGCGCGAACTTAGCCGCAATCAACAGCTTCTGGAGAGTGGCGTTATCTCGCGCCAGACTTACGACGAGTCAAAAGACAAGCTTGATAGCGCACGGGCTTCGCTCAATACAGCTAAATCAAATCTCGCTTCGCGCCAGCTCGGCGTTCGTGATGCCCAGGTTCGGCTTGCGCAGCAGAACGTTGCGGTTCGCGATGCCAGGCGTTCGGTCGATACGGCGAACATCAGTGTCCAAAGCAGTCAGTCCCGCGCGAGTCAACAGTCGGCGGTGCTTCGCGGACAGCGCAGCCAGCGTGACAAGACAGTTGTAACCGCACCGATCAATGGCGTCGTCGCAGAGATACCGTCGAAGGTTGGCACGTTCGCCGTCGCAGGTCTCTCGACCACCGCATTGATGACAATCGCCGATATGTCCACGATCAACGTCGAGGTCAAAGTTGACGAAACTTCGATTGACAAAGTCGAGGTTGGGCAAAAAGCAAAGATCAAGGTCGATGCGTTCGGCGACCGTGAGATCAACGGCGAGGTTAGGCAAAAGACGCCGCTTGCCGTCGGCAAATCGCAGACGAGTGGCGGCCTTCAGACAAACATCAACGTGCAGGAAGCAAAAGAGTTTCGCGTCGTCATCGAGCTGCAGGATCTGCCCGCCGAGATTAAGAACGGCCTTCGCCCCGGCATGAGCGCGACGGCCGAGATCACGACAAAAATCGTAAACGATGTGATCGCCGTGCCGCTGCAAGCCGTGATTGAGAAAAAACCCGACGGCGAACCTTCACCGACTTTGAATGGCGACGCGCCCACGCCCGCTGACAAGCCAAAGAACATCACCGGCGTCTATATCCTCGATGGTAAAAAGGCGAAGTTCGTCGAGGTTCAGACCGGCATCATCGGCGAATCCGACCGTCAGATCATTAGCGGCTTAAACGCCGGCGACGAAGTCATCACCGGTCCGAGCCGCGTTCTTAACACGCTAAAAGAAGGCACCGTCGTAAAAAAAGCCGAAAAGAAAGAAGGCGACAATTCGAATACCAGTCAGTAGTAATGTACAGATTCATGGACGAAGAAAACGGCAACGGCAAATCGCCCGCTCAAAATACGCCCGCGATCGGCGACGCGATCATTCGAATGCAAAACATCTGGAAGACATACCAGATGGGCACGGAGGAACTGCACGCGCTGCGTGACGTGTCGTTCGAGGTAAAACGCAACGAATATCTAGCCATCATCGGCCCTTCGGGATCGGGCAAATCGACGCTGATGAACCTCATCGGCTGCCTCGATTCGCCGACGCAGGGCGACTATTGGATCAACGGCAATCTCGTCTCCGACATGACCGACGACGAACTGGCTCGTATTCGCAATAAAGAGGTCGGCTTCGTCTTTCAGACTTTTAATTTGCTCGCTCGCGCGACGGCACTTCACAATGTCGAACTGCCGCTGATCTACGCAGGACTTCGCGCAGGCGAACGCCACGACAAAGCGCTAGCCGCGCTTTCCGCCGTCGAACTCGGCGACCGTGTCACGCATCGCCCGAACGAACTCTCCGGCGGCCAACGCCAACGCGTTGCCATCGCACGAGCACTTGTAAATCACCCTTCGATACTTCTCGCCGACGAGCCGACCGGTGCTCTCGACTCAAAAACCAGCATTGAGATCATGCACTTATTCGAAAAACTCCACGAGGAAGGCAACACCATCATCCTCGTTACACACGAACCCGACATCGCCAAACG